>JAYURK010000114.1:0-40078 GCA_043756235.1 Ferruginibacter sp.
AAAGAAATTAATAGTGATTCTCTTCAAAATAAAATTGACACTTCTCTTATTAAACAGTAATAAATCGCTAAACAAAATTGCTGTACTCTACCAAATCCAAATTACAAATTCCTTTTTAATAACACCTTGGGCAGGCCTGGCTGTATTTATTGCCAATAATAAATCCTAACATTATTTCGTGGGTATTTTTAGTATAAGTTCTTAACCGGGAAGTGGTAGCGTTTTCATAGGCATAACTTATATTAAAAGTGTTGGAAACATTTAAGCCAGCCATTGCTGAGTATCCCGATATTAAATCAGAAAAACGGTAACTGCCCCCTACCCAAACTTTGTCCAGGTATTGTAATTTAACGTTGGTGTGTAAACCTGTTAATTGCGGCTCCCAGTATTGCACCATCAGCGATGGCATCATCATCACTTCATCCGTTAAAGAAAAACGATAACCGGCGGTTAAAAAATAATTTGGGGTATAGTAAGTACCGTATTTATCATTGTTTACAAATTTTGCTTTGCCGGGGATAATATTCAATGCGGATAAACCCACAAAATATTTTGCTGAGTATAACCAAAGGCCTGCACCTACTTCCGGCTTTAACTTTTTTAGTTCTCCGGTGCTTATTCCAATTGCCGGATCGTTAGGATCTAAGCTGGCCCATTCAATTTTTGTTCTGTCTAAATTTACCTTAGTAATACCTGCACTAAAACCTGCAGCCAAAGTTGTTTTTACGCCTAATGGTTTATGATACGCATATGATGCATTAAGCGACCAGCGGTTAATGTAGCCAGCCTTATCGTTCATAGCAACAAAACCAATACCGTGATGAGGATCAGGTGGTGTATATTCTTCCCATAACCTTTGTCCTCTTGGATTTTCTCCCGGCACTTCAAACGATGTAGCACTCGTTCTCAAATCAGTTTTACCCAATGGCGCATGTATACTGAAATAGCTGGTAACAGGAGCCCCATTTATACCCGTCCACTGGTTACGGTTGCTCAACTTTATATCAGTATAATTTTCTATCCCCGTTACTGCTGGGTTTAAAATATAATTGTTAAGGATGTATTGTGTGTAAAATGGTTTTGCCTGTGCCATTATTAATACACTGCTCAAACATCCTGCTACAATAAAAATAATTTTTTTCATGATACAGCTTTTCTTTTCTGCTTAATACTAAATTAAAAATTCAAAATACAAATTCTGCAAATCTCCAACACTTACTTTCCTATTGCCATCTGCGGGAGATTTAGTCCGCTCTTATTTTACAATCGTTACATAACCTGTAACAGGTTTTCTGCCATTTTCCGGTTCAATAATATAATAGTACGTATCAAACGGTAAAGGTTTTCCATTCATAGTTCCATCCCAGGGTTGTTTATATCCTTTAGATTGAAAAACCAATTGACCGGTTCTGGTAAATACCTGCACTTTGCTGTTGGGATAAGTATCTAAATATTCAATTTTCCATAAATCGTTTATACCATCATTATTGGGGGTAAATGTATTGGGAACCTTTGGTGATTTTAATACCTTAACAAACATTTTATCACTGCTGGTACATCCGCCCCTTGCGGTAACCGTTAGTGTGTAAGTAATATCATCAAGCAAATTAACGGCTGTAGGATTTGCTGATGTTGTACTCACCAAATAAGTTGTTGGTGTCCACAAATACAAAAGATCGTTACCTGTTACATTTGATTGAATGCTTATTGAACCTCCTTCCAGTACCACCCTGTCTGGTCCTGCATCCACAACCGGATAAGGATGAACCGTAAACTGTTGAGTTAAAGTATCGCTGTTGCAACCAAGGCTGTTTACAGTGAATAAAGAAACTGAAAATGTTTTTGCAGCAGTATACAAATGTTGCTCCTGCCTGTTGGTACCGGTAAGTCCGTCACCAAAATTCCAGTTCCATTGCACTACTGTTCCATCAAGGCCGTTGGTCAAATCCCGGAAAATCACATTGTCGCCGATACATATTTCTGGTTTATTAAAATCAAATACAGTTTTTGGTTGAGGATGAATAAAATCGATGATTCTTGTAAATACCTTCGCACAATTACTACTGCTTGTTGCTGTTAATCTTACGGTGTAAGGCCCGGTGCCGGAATATACATGCGGTGCTGGTACTATTGAAGAAGAAGTATTTAAAGGCCCGCTTGCCGGATCTCCAAAATCCCAATTATAAATCATGCTACTGCCATCGGCAATTGATGAATTGTTTATAAAAGATACTGCAGCATTTGGTAAACAAACACTGGTTTGCACAGCATTAAATGTTGCATTGGGAATAGGGCTTACAAAAACCTGCTGTACTTTACTGGTACTGCGGCAACCGTAGGCAGAAGTATTGTACATGGTAACGGTATAATTACCCCATCCCGGAAAACTGTGAGTGAATGTAGTACCGGGTGCATGATTTTCCAGGGGAGAACCATCGCCAAAGTTCCAAACGGTATTACTAAGTGCAACTCCTGCAGGGGCAGTAGATTCTTCTCTAAAAGTAGAAGGCGTGCCTTCGCAAACTGGATTTATAAAAGAAAATTTTGCTGATGCCGTATCTAAAACTGTGATGGGTTTGCTCATAGTATCAACACATCCTCCGGCTGATGAAGTAAAAGTATATTTAATGAGGTGCGTACCTACTCCCGCCATTGCAGGATTAAACAGACCGGTTGCCGAAACTCCCGTACCAGTGTACACGAACGAGCCGGGCACACCACCAACTTCAGTAGCTTGCGATATTTGAAAAGGCAAAGCATCGAGGCAGGCTGCAGGCATTGCATTAAATTGAACTCTTGGTGCGGCATTAACAATAATGTTTGTTGATTTTACATCCTGGCATAATGTACCGGAATACGCCCTCAATCGAATAGTAAAATTCCTGGTTAATGGCGATTGAAAATTTGGATACTTATGTTTGTATATTTTTCCAGGCGATGGAAAATCATCAATTTCTATAACAGCAGGTGCACCAACAACATCCCAATAAATTTCAACCTTTGTTATACTTCCAGAACTTATGGTAGAAAGATTTATGATGCCGACAGAATCATTGGCACACAAAACAGCAGCATTTGAAACAGAAAAATTTGCAACGGGATC
This sequence comes from Ferruginibacter sp., assembly GCA_043756235.1. Taxonomy (GTDB): domain Bacteria; phylum Bacteroidota; class Bacteroidia; order Chitinophagales; family Chitinophagaceae; genus Ferruginibacter. The sequence goes on from JAYURK010000114.1 coordinate 3,104, forward strand.
TGCACCATTGATAGTAATGTTATTGTATACTGTATCCTTACAACCCAAACTGCTGGTTACAATATGCCGTACGGTATAAACGCCTACAGCAGTATATAAATGTGCCCCGTCTTTTGCAGAAGAAGTGTTGAGCGCTCCCGAACCCGGGTCGCCATAATCCCATTCATAACCTGCAGCACTAATTGAACCGCTGGTTATTTTACTGGTATCTGTAAATGCTGCAGCCACATCATTGATACAAACTTCCGGTACGGTAAAACCTGCCTGCGGCCGGTGATTTATAGTTACTGCTTTTGTAAATACAACAGCATTACTGCATCCGTTAGACGTAGTAACGGTAAGGCCTGCATTATACAATCCCGGCCCGGAGTATACATGTGTTACCGGCGTACCTGTTGCAGTATTGCCATCACCAAAATTCCATTGCCAGTTGGTAAGAGTACCAACGTTAGGTATGGAATTATCATTAAAAGTTATTACCCTTGTATCACATGCTGGTGCAGTAAATGAAAAATCCGGAGTGGGTAAAGGATACACAATTATTGTTGTGCTGGCATTTTGATTATTACTGCAAGTTGTTGCACTGGCATCGCTCACACTGGTTAAGGCGTACACAAAATTGTTAGCAATAGTAGTGGGTGCGGTTATTGTTGCTACCCCCGCTGCATTACTTACAACAGGTGTTTGCGCAATTCCGTTTATAGTATAATTAAACGTGTAAGGAGCAATACTGCCAGTGCCGGTAAAGGTAATAATTGGAGAAGGTGCATTTAAGCAAACCGAAGTTGCACCCCCAACTGATGCCGTTGGCAATGGATTTACTATAACAGTTACGGCCTGGCCAGTAATATTTGATAGCAAACATGCATTTGCACTTCCCTCCTGCACACTGTTGAGGCTGTAAATAAAAGTATTAGCAACATTGGTGGGAACAGCAATAGAAAAATTTCCTGCAGCATTACTTACTACTGCCGGTTGAGGAACGCCATTAATGGAATAATTAAAAGTATAAGGTGCTGTACCCCCACTACCGCTAAGTGTAATTACCGGTGACGTAGCATTTAAACATACAGCTGCACTTCCATTGATTACCGCGGTGGGTAAAGCATTTACATTTATAACCGTACTCAGGTTATTGTAAGCCTGGCTGCACAGCGTACTGCTGTTATCAGTAACCATTGTAACAGCATAATTATATACACCAGCAATATTTGTTGGTACCGCAATAGTTGCAACACCTGCTGCATTACTTATTGCCGGGGGTTGTGCTATTCCATTAATGGAATAATTGAAAGTATAAGGTGCTGTGCTGCCGCTTCCGGTAAAAGTTATTACCGGAGATGAAGCATTTAAACATACTGTTGCAGCTCCTGTTATTGATGCAATGGGTAATGTATTTACCGTTACGATTGCTGATTGTCCGGTTACATTCGATTGGATACATGCAGTAGCACTGCCTTCCTGTACACTTGTAACAGTATAAGTAAAAGTATTAGCTGTTGTTGTGGGTACAGATATAGCAAAAGTTCCTGCAGCATTACTGATAACTGCCGGTTGAGGTACACCATTAATAGTATAATTGAAAGTATAGGGTGAAGTACCGCCACTACCGCTAAGCATTATTACCGGGGATGCAGCATTTAAACATACAGATGTTGTTCCGGTAATGGCTGCAGCGGGCAATGCATTTACATTTATAATTGTACTTACATTATTAAAGGCCTGGGTACATAATGTGATACTGTTATCAGTAACAGAGGTGATAGCATAAGTAAACGCACCGGCAGTATTTGTTGGTGCAGCAATTGTAGCAACACCGGCGCCATTACTGGTAACAGGTGTTTGAGCAATGCCATTAATAGTATAAGCAAAAGTGTAAGGTGCCGTACTTGCACTACCGGTAAAAGTAACATTTGGTGATGGTGCATTCAAACACACTGTTGCACTTCCGGCAATTGAAGCTACCGGCAAATTATTTACGGTAAATGTTGCTGCCTGACCGGTTAAATTTTTAATACAAATTGTTGAGCCAACATTCTTCACACTAATTAAATTATAGATAAATACTCCGGCAACATTTGTAAATACAGGTATTGTATAGCTTCCTGCAGCATTACTAATGACCGGTGTTTGTGGAGTGCCATTTATATTATAAGTAAATTCATACGGAGGTGCACCGGCGCTACCAGTAAATGTAATGGTATGTGGCGCAGGATCATTTAAACAAACTGTATTGGTACCCGTTATAGTTGCTGACGGCACATCGGGAATTGTAATATTATGCTGTATGGTATCACTAAGGCATCCCGGTGTGGTGATGTCAGCAAACCTTACTGTATAAATACCGGGTGCTGAATAAGTATGACTAGGGTTTTTTGAAGTAGATGTAACGCCGTCACCAAAATCCCAATACCATTTATAAGTTGGTTTGGGAGTTTGAGGTGTGGTTTCTATAAATTGTACGGGTTCTAAGTAACAGCGGGGAATAACTTCGGTAAAACCTGGAACAGGCGGAGCAGAAATTTCTAAAGGGAAAGATATTTCTTGTGTTGCGCCACAGATTGATGGGGCATTGATGAAAGTAGTAATATCAATATCATAAATACCAACTGTATTAACATTGTAAAATAAAGGAAGTGAATACCAGTAAATAGGAATAACACCAACCAAAGTAGTAGAATCTGGCGGCGGAAATGTTGTAACATTTTGCGGAGTTGGTGCAGGCAAATTACTCAAATTCCATTGAATGGAATCAGGCTGATAAGGCAAAGAAATTTTAAATTTAAAAGGGGTGCCTGCACACACTGAAGGAGTTGTTTCAATCCCATATTCGCTTTGTACCTGAGTTTGTGTTAACAGGTCTTTTACATAAGTACCTGCATTATAGCCATAGGATTCAACATTACCATAACCATAGGCTATTGCAATAAAACCAGAATCGGAAACAATGCGATGACTTGGGTTTGCCGCAGTAGTTGATGCTGTCAAATTTATTCTGGCATAAACATAATTTGTGGCCCCCACCGCATTGAACACAGCTACAGGGGCTGCTCCATCAACCCTTAAAGAGCTTAATGCAGTACCCGTATTTTTTAAAGTAATATTTACATAATGACTGTTGATGTTTGTGTTAGGAGGTGTTAATGATTGATGGGCCGATACAAAAGTTATATCACTCAAAGTTTGCTCCACCGAATTAATTAAAATCATTTCCGGATCACTTTGTACGTTATCACAATTTTGAGTCATGATATATTGATAAACGGCTATCCCATCTGCTGAACTTATTTGAGCAGCAGCATTGGCATTAAATTCGTAGTATGAGTCGTTTATTAATGAAGCCAACGGAATAGGTGCGCCATTTAAAATTACTGGGGTTAAAGGATTGGAAACATATGCCCTGATGATGTCTTGATTTTTTAAGATAAAGGGAACGGTAATATAATTTTTTCCCCATGAAGGAACGGGAGTTAATTGTTGAAACAAATTATCGCCTGAACCCGCTGCGCCACACCCCAATGCACTTCTTGTAGTTGATCCAAAAACTACAATTTTTTTACAAGATGTTCCATTAGATACTGAAGTTACTTTTGAGCCTGAAAGTTCATTAAAAGATTGGAACTGGTAAACATCTCCTCTATTTAAAGTAATCTGGAAAGGGACTTTAGCCGGATGTACTCCCGAAATGTCAGCATTAATGGGTATAATTTCAACAGTGGTATTGTCCTCTACACCTACAATGGCAAACTGGCATTTTTCAACATTAAATGTGTTGCCTTGCGGTACATGGGTTGACACTATGTACTCCCTGCCTAAAACATTTTTTGGTAATAATAATGTGGAACCGGAAACCGCAGAATTTAATATATGAGCATAAGCAACAATTGGCTTTAGTGCGGTTATGTGAATACCTTTGTTTACCTCAACTATATTGTTAGTGCCAATATAGCAACTTGCATTAGAGGGCAACGTAGCATTTCCTATTCTAACAACTGTAGTTTGATTTGCAGTTATAGAAAAAGTAATTGTATTACCATTATATTGAACCATGCCGGTGGTGCTTACATCAGAAGTTAAATACAGCGCCATCCTGGATGCAGTTCCAGCATTGTGAGCTGGATAAGTTAACCAAAAGTCTTTACCCTTATTTGATTGATCTTGCGAAAACCCGGAAACAGCAAATGCCAGTATAATAATAAGCAGTAAAAATTTTCTCATGTATTTTGGTATAAACGTTCTTCAATTAATAATAAAAATCCTTTTTCGGATGCTTATTTTGGGGAGGTTGATGCCTGCAGAGGATAAAGCAAGATTAGCTGGTTTTGCACAAAAACAAGGATGGGTAAATATACACAAAAAAATAATAAAGCTTAAAAAAAATGCTTCATACTCATAAAAAAAACAATTTGATTTTGCAGTTTTCGCAATAAAGTTTATCCTGATTTTTGAAAGCAAACAAAGACAAACAAATAAAAGAATAATGTTAAGACAGGACAAAGTGTAAAATAAAAAAAGCCACATAGAAATGCGGCTTTTGTTAAGAATCTTTCGATTCTGTAACCCCCAAAGAAAACTTCGTAAACCAAGCACTAACAACGTTTACTGCTTCTCGGGTGAGGTATAAACGCCGGGTATGCGTTTTTATTTTGCTGGTGTTAAAAATAGTTCACTCTTTTTTTATTTTTTTTAGTGTATCCGTTCTACACATTACGTTGACAGATAAAGGCGGGAAATAATAATCTAGTATTTTTTTCCTGGTATCTTTTGCTGATAAATCCTTACTGGTTGTGCAATGTACTGGTTTGGTGTTACAGAAAATATTTCTGTTATTCCGTTAATAGCTGCAACTGTTTTCAAGACCAAACTGATAAATTTTTTCATAAATAATTTTTTAAAAAATTCAGAGGTGAAAGGAAGTTGCCGGCTTAAGGTGGACCAGCAACTCCTGTAAACCTTCTTTCGTGCCTGGTTTTAATTAGTTTTTAATAATTTTTTGCGTACCTGCCACTACCCCATCAATAATTAACTGAGCAGAGTAAATGCCAGGGGCAAGATTAGCAAGTCCACTTATTTGTAAAGTATTAGATCCTTTGCTTACTGTTGTTTGTTTAGTCATCATTTTTTGACCAGTTATACTTACAATATTTATTTGTGCAACTGCATTTGCTGTTGAAGTAAAACGAATATTTACATCTTCTACAAAAGGATTAGGCGATGTTTGAATACTTAAACTGTTTTTAGATTGAAGTTTTACAACAAGTTTGTTTGTATAAACAGCTTTATCATTATCATCTACCTGCTTTAAGCGATAGTAAACCACCGTTTTGGTTTGCAATTCTGCAGCATTATCAGTAAACATGTAGCTTTTTTGAGTACCATAAGCATAACCATCCAAAACTATTGCAGTGGTTGTAAAATTAGCACCGTCAAAAGATCGTTCTACTTCAAAGTGATTGTTATTAATTTCTTGCTCCGTTACCCATTTTAATAAAACTGATTTATTTGCAGCTACTGCATCAAAAGAAGAATATTTAACCGGTAAAATATTGCTTACAACCGGCATTGTTATTTGTTGAAAAAATCCACAACTGTACCTATCCTGAACTGCAAAGGCACTGTTTGTGGTGTTGCCAACCCTTACTTCTATAATTTTATCAGTATTAGAATATCTGTAATTAATATTTGTAACCCACGAAGAAGTATCAATGTTGGAGTAATTAAGTATTGGTCCGGTGGCCTGTATTAAATTTCCCGTCAACCATTCCAGTGTTAATACCGATAAATTAGATACAGTAATGCTATCAGGATTTTTAGCTGCCACAAATTCTTTTACACCGATGTTATCGCCATCAACATCTATAAATGAGAGTTGAAAACATGGGTAAATATGGATTGAACCATCAGAAGCATTTTTAAACTCAATTCTAAAACTTACATACGAACTGGAAACACCCTGAGTTACTGGTGTTTTTACCACAGGCTGCCATGCGGCGCTGTATCCATATGTATTATCATCAATACTGGTAAGTGTGGCACCGTTAACCAATCCCTCCACATGAACGATTGCATCTACACCAGGTGTAACTGAAGGAAATTTGTATATATCGCCAAGCTGCCCTCCATTACCGGTAACCAGTACAGCATTTTGCCAAACCATGGCTGGGGCAACACATTGAGCTTTAGTAATTGCTGCAGTGAAAGTTAAGAGGCTGGTTAGTGTATATATAATACACTTAAGAGTAAAATTAGTTTTCATTTTCTTGTGTTTAAATTTCAGAGATAATTTTCCAGAATTACTTTGGCTTTTAAACCTTAGCAAATCTTGTTTGATTCTTAAAGAAAATTGGGCTCAGATTAGAAAGAATAAATAACCGAGGTAACAATCATTCATAATTTCATCACAAACATAATACACGTTTCGGAAACCGCAAAGCTTTTGCACCGTAATTTTACTAAATTTAGAGCATTAATACGTTTATCATCATTTTTTAAATATTTTTCATAGATTATTACTCTATGTAAAAAAATATTAAACAAAATTGGAAAAATACGTAAAACTACTATGACTATGATCTAAAAAACACTTTCATAGTCTTTATTTTATAGCTTTTGTGAGTTATTATCTAAGTACAATTAAACCAATGGGCACAAAAAAACTACTGTACAACAAACAGTAGTTAAAATCAGTAAATGTATTATGCTCTAGTTTTTATAGATACAGTGTTTTCCAGCAACGGAGCCATTAACTTTTAAAACCACAAAATAAATTCCAGAAGTTAATTTTGTAAGTCCATTTAACTGAGTAACACAGGTACCACTATTAATATTCAATTTCTTGAAAATCATATTTTGCCCACTTGTATTTAATAACACAATTTCGGCCACTCCTTCTTCTTTCGCTGTAAATCTGATATTCAAATTTTCTATCACCGGATTGGGACTTGCGGTAATTTCAATATTTGAAAAATGCTCCAATTGCAATGCAACTGTATTTGAAAAAAGTATTTCACCGTTTACATCTTTAAACTTTATTCGGTAATAAACTTGCTTTTGGTTTGAAAAAGCTATTTGATCATCTACATACTGGTAGGTTGTTTTAGTTCCTGTTGTAAAAACACCATCTCTCACTTCATTAACATATTTAAAGTTAAGCCCATCAATTGAGCGTTCAATTTGAAAGGTGTTGATAGGAGATGCCTCTTCATTTTTCCATTTTAAACTGGCTTTATTATTAATAATAACCCCATCAAGTGAAACCGATTTTACTGGTAACACAATATAATTTGTCATACTAACTGGTCTGAAATAACCACAACTGTACCTGTCCTGTACAGTAAATGTATTGCCTGTAACATTTCCAAACCTCACTTCGTCTATCTTATAGGCATTTTTATAATTAAAATTGATATTGGTAACATATGCCGAAGTGTCGATACCGGGATAATTATAGAATGTTCCAGTTGCCTGTACAAAATTGGGAGATAAAGTTGTAAGCGTAAGTGTGGTGACGTTGGATACAACAATCTTAAAGGCATCTTTGGCAGCTACAAATTCCTTAACAAATTGATTATCTCCATCCACATCAATAAAAGACAATTGAAAACACGGGAAAGTGTGGATTAAGCCAGTAGCGGAATCTCTAAATTCTACTTTAAAACTAACGTAAGAGGAAGAAACGCCCTGAGAAGTGGGTGTTTTTACTACCGGTTGCCAGGCTTCGCTGTAACCGTAGGTATTATCATCAACGCTTGTAAGTGTAGCGCCGCCATTAATTTCTTTGATAGTTACAAAGGCATTAACTCCTGTAATCACAGAAGGAAATTTGTACTCTGCACCAACCTGCTGTGCCGTGCCACCCATTAACACTGCATTTTTCCAAACCATTAATGGTGCAATACATTGAGAATTTGCTGAAAAGTGATTTATAAGAAAAATTGTAAATAAGGCACTTAATTTACAAATTAATGTAGCATTTGTTTTCATTTTCTTGTATTTGAGGTTTCAGAATTTCTCCTGTTGATTAAGCGGTAAGCAAATAACCATATCAGGATTTCTTTCAACAAAAAATTGGCACTCGGATTAGAATTTATAAACTATTGAATTCACAATCATTTATTAAATTCAAAACAAAAATAATATCCATTTTCGAAAAACGCAAGTTTTTTGCACAGTAATTTTACTGATATTAAAAAATTAATAACTTCAGCCGGGAAATTTGACTTACAAATTGCAATAAATTAAATCTTATAAACTCAACAAATATAATATCTTAAGAGTTTTTAATTGTAATTATTAGCCTTTATTATTAATCAAATTACTAAACCATTAAAAAAAGTTAGGGCTTCTTTATTTTTAGGTATGCGTAACTACAAGTTATACTTCAATAGCACAGCGTATTTGCCGGTAGGAAAATCTATAAGCCTATCAATAGTAAAGCATGGTAACCTTCCCTAACGTTTAGCATCTTGTACAATTGCAATCGCACTTTCTCATTACTTTTTCAATTTCAGCTTTTCTCTTTTCCAAGCCATCGAAATAAATTCTATTCCTCCATCATTTTCAATTACAGGACAGCCTCTTGAGTTGTATATAATAAGGTGTTTAAAGACCAAACTTTATGGTGCAACATATATTAATAATTTTAATAAACAAAATTAGGATCGGGAAATATCTAATCATCCGCCTTAATGCAACTAATTTTAAAATTTATATATAACTGACAATTTGCCATTAGTAATCATATATTATATATTAGTAAAATTTTATCGGACAAAAACCAATTTCATTTAATCCTAAATTGAAACCATTAGGCAAAATTTAAAATTCTCAGGTAAAGCAAATAATAAAAATTTAAAACATTATTACCTAAATAAAATTAATTACTAATAATACAATATAATTAATTCTAAATCAAATCGTTATTATAATATTTTTTATTAATAATATTTATGACAAAATTTTTTATTAACCAAGTGTTACAGTTTATTATTAATGCATATTTATTAATAATTAAAAATTATAATTAATTTAAAATCTATTAATTGTATATAAAATTATACTCTTAATAAAATAGTAAAAAAAGATAATTAAGGAAATTAGAATTTAACAAATTATACTAATGATTTTAGGTAAGAAAAATCCCTATATTTGATCAAATATCTCATCAAAAGTTTTAATAACACAGCCATTTTATGTTACTACGATTTCCTCCCCTGTTTGTGATATGTTTTCTGTTTATTTTTTTTGTGTCATCCTGTCGTGAGCCAAAAGAATTAGAATACAGGGATTTTAAAAATTTAAAGTCGGAAAAATTGGGCTTTGCCACTTCTACTTTTAAATTAGACCTGGTTTATTATAACCCTAATAATTTTGGACTTCAGTTAAAAAGTACCGATCTGGACATTTATGTGGATAGCAATTACCTTGGTCATACAGCTCAGGAATATCAAATTACTATACCCAGAAGAGGTGAATTTATAATACCGGTGGAGATAGAAGTTGACATGAAAAACGCATACAAAAATGCAATACCAGCACTTATGGGCAAAGAGATTTGGCTAAAAATTACGGGTAAAGTAAAATTAGGTAAGGCTAATGTATTTAAAACTTTTAATGTTAATTACGCAGGGTTACAGAAGTTTTCGATGTAATAAAAAAGCATTCGCCGGTTAACGAATGCATACTAAATATGTAAAAAGATTATCCTTTAGGTGGTATCGGCTTTGCAGCTTCGGGAGGTTTTTTACAACACTGGGGCAATCGCTTATATGCAAATTCATCCGCCTCAATATCGTCTGCAGTAAAGCCAAGGTTTGCTATTGCAGTTTTTAAATATTCTTTATTGGTCCTGTCGGTTAACCATGCTATTGTGGTAGTTTTTCTTTTAAGATCAACCTTTACAGAAATTACTCCATCTGTTTTGCCTATAAAAAACTCAATTTGATCTTTACATTTGTCGCAGTTCTGCACAGTTGGCGTGCTAATAACTCCTTTATCTTTCACTTTTATTTGTGCATCACCTGCTGCCATTAGTAAACAAGCTACGGTAGTTACCAAAAATTGCTTCATTTTATAAATTTGCTTAAAGTTATTAATAACCATTCCAATTCGCAGGATCGGCACTCCAATTTAACAATGTTTTCTGTTGATCTGGCGTTACAATTCCTTTTTCTATGGCAAGGTTTATTAGTACGGGATAATTAGTAAGGGAAAAGTAAGGTATAGCCGCATTGGAAATTGCCGCTTCAGCTTCGGCAAAGCCATAGTTAAAAATAGAAACCATGCCAATGATTTCCACTTCCGCAGCCTTTAATACATCACAAACCTGCAAACTGCTTTTACCAGTAGATACCAGGTCTTCTATGACTACTACTCTATTACCTTTAGTTAAGCTGCCTTCTATTTGGTTACCCAAACCATGTTCTTTTGGTTTTGGCCTTACATATACATAGGGCATTTTTAATTGATCGGCAGCCATGGCCCCCCAGGCAATGCCGGCGGTAGCCACTCCAGCCAAAACATCCGCCTCCGGAAATTTTTCGAAAATTATGCTGCACATTTCGCTTTTAATAAGATCTCGTACAAACGGAAATGAAAGCGCTTTTCGATTATCACAGTAAATTGGGCTTTTCCAGCCGCTGGCCCAGGTAAATGGTTGTTGGGGACTTAATTTTATTGCATTAATTTGTAAAAGTTTTTCTGCAACAGCTTTTTCGTTTGTCATGCTGCAAATTTGACCTTTGAAATTTAAAACCTGAAATATTATTATGCACATTAAAATATACTTTGCTGATAAACCCGTTTTTCTTTGTGATGAAATAACAAAAGAACTGAACGAATTACTGCACCACCCGGAGGCTGTATTCATTGATGAGGTGTCGGCACCAGCCATAAAATCACTGTTACATGAAATAAAAAAGGAAGAATTTCACGCAGGTGTTATTTTTTCTAATGATCTTGAAAAATTAAAAAAAATATTCTTTAAAAACTTTACATTAATAGAAGCCGCAGGCGGCATTGTGCAAAATGATAAAAAAGAAATATTATTTATATACAGGCTGGGTAAATGGGACTTACCAAAAGGCAAAATAGAAAAAGGAGAAAATGCTGAGACTTGTGCACAGCGGGAAGTGGAAGAAGAAACCGGTGTTAAACACCTAAAGGTAAAAAAGAAAATTGGCGAAACTTATCATACCTATGATGCTTTTGGCAAACACTTTTTAAAAATTACCCATTGGTTTTACCAGGTTTGTAACAATGAACAAAAACTGGTTCCTCAAACTGAGGAAGATATTACAGCTATAAAATGGGTAGCCACTAAAAATATTAAAGAGCCGCTAACCAATACGTATCCATCTGTGAAGGATATATTAAGTACATTTTTTGACGAAGCCTAGCCACTGGTAAGAAAAGCAAATTTTATATAACCGAGTCTGACCCAATGCTTGCATAATTTAAACTCACTATTATTAAGCTGCGCCGCTTAAAACTTTGCCTTCGGATAAAATGTTGTGTTGTTTGGCATTCATTGATTTAAAATCTGAAGGTTTAACACCTGTAATTTTTTTAAACTGGTAACTGAAATGAGCAATGCTGCTGTAGTCTAATTTGCAGGCAATTTCTGTAAGGCTTAATTCATTGCAGCTTATTAATTCTTTTGCCTTTTCAATTTTGTTGCAAAGTATAAAACTTTCTATGGTACTGCCTTCGGCCTGAGAAAAAAGGTTTGCCAGGTACGTATAATTATAATTTAATTTTTCACTGATATAATAAGAGAATTTTGTTTTGGGTAACTCTTCTTTATAATGTACCATATCAATAATTACTGTTTTAATTTTATCAATTAAAACCGATTTTTTATCATCTAAAAGATCAAACCCATCTCTTTGCAGCATGCGCTTTAAAGCTTCTTTTTGCTGTGCACTAATATAATTTTCAGCAATCTCTACTTCGCCAAGTTCTATACTTGTACATTTGAATCCCAAATTTTCAAAAGACTGCTTCACCATTATCTGGCAACGCATACTCATCATATGTTTAATCATTAATTTCATGTAGTTGAGTTTATGTATTTCATTAACTGAAGCTTTATACAATCAGATTCAAAATCCATTTCTTATAAAGAATCTAAATATCAACCTATATAAATATGAAATGTGTGCCAAACTGCTTTTACATATTATGCACCCTTATCTGCAACAACTGCAAAATAAAAAAGTGTGTAAAATTTTTCTCAATTTGAGTAGCCTGAATTTTTAGATTGCGGAGAATTGTTAAGGAAAAACAAATGCACTCAAATAATAAACCCCGGTAAATCCGGGGTTTTAGCACAGCAACTTTGAATAAATATCGTGCAGACAAGAAGTGTGAGAAATTGAAATGTTGATGATTTAAAATGGTTATTTACTGCATTTTTATTTTATAATCTTTTGGAGGTTCGGCGCCTAATAAATTTCTTACAAAATAATCCCAGCGCCTCCTCATCATATAATAGCTATCAGCACCATATCCATGGCGGGCATTAGGAAAAATAATTAAATCAAAATCTTTGTTTGCTTTTATCAATGCATCAGCAACAAGGTATGTATTATATGGTGGAACATTATCGTCCATGCCGCCATGAGCCAGCAATAGTTTTCCTTTTAAGCCAGATACAAAATTTTGGTTTGCCTGGTCTTCATAATTGGATTTACCTTTTGCATCTTTTGTCATCAAACCAATATAGCGTTCGCCCCAATCGTCTTCATAATTTCTGTTATCATGATTACCAGATTCGGAGATGCCCACTTTATAAAAATCCGGGTACCTGAACATTGCAGCAGCAGTAGCATAACCGCCACCAGAATGTCCCCACACGCCTACCCGCTCTAAATCCATATAAGTATATTTTGCAGCAAGTTGTTTTAACCCCGCTATCTGATCTTCGAGTGTATTATCGGCCATGTTACCATAACAAACATCATGAAAAGATTTAGAGCGGTCGGGATTGCAGGTACCATCAATAATTACTACAATAAAACCTAATTCCGCCAATGCCTGGTGATCGCTGCGTGATGCGGCAAAGGAACGGTTGCCCACTCCACCACCCTGTGGCCCGGGATAAATATAATTTATTACCGGATATTTTTGTGTTGCAACAAGTGTAGTTGGTGTAAACATTAATCCATACAGATCCCATTTGCCATCACGGGATTTAACGGTGATGCGTTCCGGTGCCTTCCAGCCAGATGAAGCTAATTTTGTAACGTCCGCTTTTTCCAGCGAAGCAATTAATTTGCCTTGCATATTTCTTAATACGCTTACTGCAGGTGTGTTTGGCGATGAATAATTATCTACAAAAAATTTATTATCAGGTGATAAAGTAATATCGTGATTTCCATCTTCCGGAGTTAATAATTTTAAATTTTTTCCTGTAAAATCTATGCTGTAAAAATGGCTGAAATATGGGTCTCTTCCTTTCTCCCGCCCGTTGGCCTCAAAATAAAGAATCCGTTTTTTTTCATCTATATTTAATAACCTTGTAACCACAAAATCCCCTTTGGTGATTTGTGTTTTTTGTTTGCCGCTGTTGGCATCATACAGGTAAAGGTGCCCCCAGTCATCACGTTCGCTGTACCAAATTATTTCGTTTGATGATGGCAGGTAATGCCAGTTCACGCTACCCTGTCCGCTTTCATATTGTGTTGCAGATCGTTCTTCCATCACTTCCTTTACATCACCGGTAACAGCATTGGCAATTCTTAATTTGGCTTCTTTATGATCTCTTGAGCTGGAGACAAATGCAAGTGTGGTGGCATCTGCACTCCATTCATTATCATCAAAAGAACCGGAGCATGAAATATCATCGCATAAAGTTCCCCGTCGTGCATCTGAAGGAATTTTTAAGCGTATCACTTTTGGTTGCTCCACTTCAATTATTACACGATGAATACGGATGATATCTTTATCAACCGGAAGTGGATATTTCCACGCCTCTAATTTTGGAGTACCCACATTTGTACTTACTAAATACATATCACTTACTTTACGCTGATCTTGCTGAAAGGTTGCAATTTTTTTTGAATCAGGAGACCACAATAATATAGCACGGTCGCTATGTTTCCAACCGGCATTATCTGTGGCATAACCAAAATCTTTTATACCGTCGGTGGTGAGTTGTGTTTCTTTTTTTGTTTCCACATCCCTCAGCCATAAATTCCAATCTTTAATAAATGCGGCTTTCTTTCCATCGGGAGAAATAATATCATTAGAAAAATTTCTGCGGCCACCACTCAAGTTTTTATCGTTAGCTATCTGCGGAACTAAAGTTTTTAAATCTGTTGCGGTTTTTCGGCTGCCATCTGCAGTGTTAACCAATACATATTGGTTTCCGGAAAGGGTGTTTACGGAGTACCAAAACTTTCCGTCATTCAACCAGCGTGGAGAGACATTATTATTGTATACTAACTTGTTGGTATTAAACCCTAAAAATTTTACGGCCTGATCGTAATCGGCAGCAGTAAATATTTTTTTATTATCCTGTGCATTAATGTTTAAACCAAAAAATGTACAGCATACAACAGCAATTATAATTTGTTTCATACTTATTTTTAATTAAATAGATGGGGAAATTTTGCAGGTTGTTATTACTGCAAACTCAAATTTATAAATAAAAATTGAAGTAAGCGGCTTTGTACTTATTTAAATATGATGAGCGGCAGTTACCTGCGCAGCTTTAAAAAAAATGTTACAGGCTATTTTTGCATACGTTGAATAACAGTTAAGACTTATTGTAATAATACTGCGCTACTAAAATGCAACAATGCGATTTAGGTTATCAGCCAATTTTTTTTAGACCCGTGAATAATAAAGGGAATTACTAAAATATTTTTTATTCCGACAGAGATTCATAAAAAAAATAAGCACTTACGAGTAGTTAGTAAAAAGCCTTCGTATAAATACTGCTGCACTGTTCATTGCAGTTTTAAGCAGAAATTATTTTTACGCTTTCTTTTTTCTCCATTAAAAATAAGTAACTTACTACAATTAAAAACCTTAATCACTCATTTATGAAAAAATTCAACATGCTCCTGCTGGTTGTAATTGGTCTGGTTACTTTCAGCGCCGTTTCTGCACAAAAAAATTATGAAGTGCTGTTTAAAAATGCCTACAAATCCTATCCCAACATTCCACCTAATTCTGTTGAAGCACTGTCCTATGTTCAAACAAGAATTACCAATGTAAAACCTGCGCTGGATATGGATCACCACCACGGTCCCGAACGGTTTGGTTTATTTGCCCTTGTAGAAAATGGTGAAAATTATTTTAAAAACACCTTAATAGAAGTAAGTAAAAAAACAAAAACTGATGTTCAAAAATTAAAACAGGATGAACAACTGCAAATAAATGCTGTTGCAAAACTTATGAGTGAGTGGTGTGCTATAAACAACGTTACCTCTTTGGAGGAGATGGCGCCATTCTTTAAATCATTTATTGAAATACCCTCCAGCACAACCATAGATGCATTTGCAAAAGACCAATTTTTATACGACATTTATTTAGTTTTAAAAAATGGTGCAACAGAAAATGGAGTTACAATACAAAAAACTTTTATTAATCCTGATAAATGGTTTTCTCCAGCTGTATTTAAAGTTATAAGCGCCCCTGCTGTAACTATATCAGATGGCAATATCAGTAATGGCAAAGATGTTTACCCCGCTGTACCGCCTGCTGGCAATAAAGAATTAGCCGCAGTCGCAGCCACGGATTACCCGTCGGCGTTATGGGTAGCCAGTCCAAATTATTCATCAAGAAATGCAACTGTGATTACCGACGTAACCGTGCATACTACTCAAGGTTCTTATGCAGGTACCATTTCCTGGTTTCAAAATACAGCCTCACAGGTATCGGCACACTATGTTATCCGTTCATCAGACGGACAGGTAACACAAATGGTACGTGAAGTAAATAAAGCATGGCATGTGGGAAGTGCAAACCCTTATACAGTTGGGATAGAACACGAAGGTTTTGTAGATAATGCAAGCTGGTACACCACTGCGATGTATAACTCATCTGCTGCAGTAACAATAAATATTTGTAACCGGAATAATATAAATAAAACTACCTGCTATAATGGGCCTTCAAGTTCGGGTGTAGTAGTTTTATCATCGGCAATAAAAATAAAAGGTCATCAACATTATCCCAGTCAAACACATGTAGACCCTGGCATTAACTGGAACTGGCCCTTGTATTACAGTTTAATTAACCCGGCACCCGCCTGCGCTGCAACAACAGTGCTTAACGAAAGTTATATTGGCACCAATACAGTAAATTTAAACTGGGGTGCGGTATCAGGCGCCACAGGTTATGCAGTAGAGTGGAAAACTTCTGCAGCAACTGTATGGACAACAGTTAATGTAACCAATAATTATACAACATTAAATGGGTTAGCAGCAGCTGCTGCTTATAATTGGCGCATTAAAACTGTATGCAGCGGCAGCACAAGTACTGCAAGTGCTACAAAAACATTTACCACACAGGTTAGTTGTTATGATGCCTACGAAAATAATAACGTTTATACAAGCCCAACTGTTTATCCAGCCTTAAATGGTGGCTTTGTGTATGCAAAAATTTGTGGCAGCGGCGATGTTGATTTTTATAAAATTACCACCACCGCTACAAGTAATATTAATTTATTTGTAGAAAATTTACCCAAAAATTATAATATAGAAACCTATACCGGTGCAGGGGCTTTTTTAAAAGGCGGTTATGCAGCAGGTACAACAAATGAAGCCGTGGTATTGAATAATAAAGCTGCTGGCACCTATCTCTTCCGGGTGTACGGAGCCACAACTGCAGAGCATGATGCGTTGAGCGATTACCGGTTAAAAGTAACCACCAGTGCTGCCACTGCTGCAATGCTTACTGAAGAAGATGCCGGAGCTCTGGATATGCAGGTAATGCCAAACCCGGCCAGAAATTTTACGGTATTACAAATTAATGCGACTGCCGCAGAAAAAATTATTATTACCATAAGAGATATTAATGGACAAATTAAAACGCAACAGCAGCGTTTTGTGAGCGTTGGTAAACAGCAACTGCAAATAAATTTACAGCAACTTAATAATGGTATTTACCTGGTGCAGTTAAGCAATGCTAAAGGTATTATGTTCAGTAAGCAATTATTTATCTCAAAATAAAAAAATAGAAAATAAAATTAAGAAGCTATCTCTTAAACGGGGTAGCTTTTTTGTTATAGCCGTAATTTAATATTGCAAAGTATCAGGTATTGTGATGGCCATTGCAGCCATCTTATCTTAAATATCGACACCGTTTCCGCAAACCGCATTCCAGCCTACAACAAGGTTATTCGTAGCTGGTATATCACCACCAAATATGTTTGCAGCACCGTAGGCTACAGCCGCAACTTTTAACCAGTTTATACAATAATTTATTTTTCACAAGACTGAAGTTGCTGACTGAAAATTAATTTATAAAAGCTATCACTCCGCAGAAAAAAAGAAACGGTAATTTATATTATTGCTTTCGCTTTTAATAACTGTAACCGATAAAAACATAATATCGCCGGTGTATGGTAGTTTTACATGCATTGATAAGGCTGAAGTAAGCGCATTATAATATTGATCTCCCCAACTGGTAATTTTTTTAAAATCTGCAGGCACTCCCTTTTCATTAATTTTAAACTGAATTTTTAAAAAGTTTTCTCCTGTTAGGTAATCTTTAAAATTACCATTTCGGATATCATCGTTGATGATTGTGCCAACAACATCTGAAACAAAAGATCGGAAATTATCAAGATTGTACTTTAGGGGAGATTTTTTTAGTTGTTTATCTTTACCGCTGGTTGTTTCATAACATTTACTTGTAATGAATTCCTCCAGCTTGTAAACATAAAATGGTTGATAGATAATATTTGCGTAGGAATAGTCTTTGTAAATTTTACTTTCCCCCATTAGCGGTTTAGGAAATGTACCTGAAATAAAAACACCTTTGTCATAATTTTCTTTGCAGTAGTTAGTGCCTGCTAGTTTAAAATTCCATATACCGTGAGGTTTACCATTTACTATCTGCCCACTCGCAAAAAGGAATGTCGTTAAAAACTTATCAATTGCAGAACCAGCCCAACCGTTAAAATTTCCGTTTCCATCCTTAACAGTTGCCGTTCCATCAGCATCATAAAATTCCAGTAAAAGTGTGTCCGCTAAATTAAATAAAACTGTTTTTTCTGGCTTCCCATTTTCATAAAAGTAATGCCAATACCCCGAAGGTTTATTATTTTTAAATTTTCCTTTCGCTTTAATTGTACCATTAGTATGAAAATTTTCGAAATACCCTTCTTTAAGCCCATCTTTATAAAAGCCGGTACCGGCTACAAAACCTGTTGCGGATGAATCTATAAAAGAATTTGAAAAATTACCCAAAGCATCTATTCGGGTATAGCGTTTGTATTGTGCACATTTTTTATCGGTAAAAATATATGCATGGTTAAAAAACATCACTACGCTATCATCTTTTATAATTTCGTAAAACTTAATATTATCTTTATCCTGGCATTTTATGGAAGTAATAAAGATTAAGCAATTTACAATAAGCAAAAATGCACGTGTAATAGGTGATTTCATTAGGGAAAATTTAATTGTCTAAATTAAAATACAATAAAAAAATTTCAAAAGCATACCACTATCTGCAGTAATAATGCTTTACAAAAACTTACAAACCAATTTTTTCATTTACCAATTTTAATATTTCCGTTTCCATGGCTATAATATCATCTTCAATAGCTTTTCCTTTTGCAACAATTTCGTTTACATAATTTTTATCAATATAACTGGCGGCATTAATCCTTACGTTCATAAACGCACCCATTACAGCGGTGCGTATACATAAAGCGCCAACGCCTGCATCGCTTACCGAATTGGGGTTACCATTTAGCACCATGGCTTTTACAATATCCATTGCCTCTTCCGCAGTTTGCATTACTTTAAACGGAATTTCTATAGCATTTTTTGTAGTTGTTTGTATGGCTTGTGTTCTAATATTTTTTTCTTCCTCTGTTGTTTTAGATAAAGCGAAAGCTTCCATTATTTTTGTAAACGCCGCGGTATCTTCATCTACCAATTGCAATAATGCGGCTTTATATTGCTGACCTTTAGCTGCCCATTCACTAAACTCCTGCCAGCGATCGTCCCAACCTTTTTTGTGCGAAGAAAGATTGGCAACCATTGTTGCCAGCGATGCACCTAACGCCCCCACATAGGCGGCAATGGAACCGCCACCCGGTGCAGGACTTTCGCTAGCCGTTTCATCAGCAAAATTATTCAGCTGCATATTTATTAATTTACTGTCCGCATTATCTGCAAGTAAATATTCAATAATTCTTTCTTCGGGTTTAAAGGGTTGCAGCTCATCCAGCCCCATAGTTTTAATGGCAATCTTTATCAATTCTTTTTCGCTTACACCAATGCTGCGTTGCTGTTTTTGTAAAAAATATTTTCCTGCATCAAGCATCGCTTTTAATGGTATTAATCCTACCAACTCACTTCCTGTTACTCTTATGCCTCTTGCAGTTGCTTTACTGCACACTTCATCAAAGGCAATATGTACCGGAGTAATATTAATATTGGTAAGATTCATTGAAATTTGTGCCACGCCATACTCTTCAATAAACCAACCAATTGCTTTTACACTTTTTAACGTACCGGGTCGATTAATTTTTTTTCCATCTACTTCAATATTTCTTCCAGCTTCACGTACATCAAATGCAACAGCGTTTGCACGGCGTGTTGATGTTGTATTCAAGTTAATATTATACGCTACTAAAAAATCTCTTGCGCCAATTACTGTTGCACCACGTTTGGCATCAAATTCAGCAGGCCCAAAATCAGGTTTCCATTCAGGCAATTTTATTTTTTTAAAAAAACTTTCGTATTCGCCTGCACGAATTACAGATAAATTGCTGCGGCTTTTATCGGGTTGTGCTGCTTCGTATAAATACACGGGGAGCTGGAGCTCCCCGATACGTTTTGCCAGTTGCTGAGCATATGCAGCAGTTTCTTCCATTGTAATATTTGCAATAGGTATCAGCGGGCAAACATCTGTAGCTCCCATACGTGGATGTTCGCCTTTGTGTTTGCTCATATCAATTAATTCACCTGCTTTTTTTATGGCAAGATATGCTGCATCAATTACTGCATGGGGTGCTCCCACAAAAGTTACTACCGTTCTGTTGGTGGCTTTGCCGGGGTCTACATTTAATAACCGTACACCTTCCACTTTTTCAATTTCATCAGTAATTTGTTTGATGATAATTAGATCATTTCCTTCAGAAAAATTTGGAACGCATTCAATAAGTTGCATAAATTAGTTTTAAGTTTACTGTTGTATGTATCAACAGATGTACTGTTAAGAGTGAAGGTTATTTTTTATACATCCAACTGTGTGCAAATTAGTTTTTCTTTGTGGTGGTACAAAAAAAGTTGTGTAATAAAAACAATTGTAATCATGTAACCTCATGACAAAACTTAGTTGGCGTATTGGTATATTCCCACAATTTTGCGATAAATATAATTGAATATGATTCATCCTTATCAATACGTTTCGGCAGCCGAAGCTTTATCTATTATACAAAGTAACATGCGGGTGTTTGTACATGGTGGCATTTGCACGCCCACTTACCTGCTGCATGAACTGGCAAAAGAAAGTGACCGGCTTAAGGCTGTAGAGCTGGTATCCATAACTTTAAAAGGCGATATAAAGGTGGAGCAGGAAATTTATCAGGATGCTTTTCACATCAATTCTTTATTTGTGTCCACACCAATAAGAACAGCTGTAGCCGAAGGCCGTGCAGATTTTATCCCCGTTTTTTTAAGTGATATTCCTGATCTTTTTAAAAATAAAATTTTAGAACTGGATGTGGCTATTGTGCAGGTTTCGCCACCTGATATACATGGGTATTGCACACTAGGTTTATCGGTTGATATTGCCCGTGCGGCAGTAGACAGCGCCAAACAAATAATAGCATTGGTTAATCCTTTAATGCCCCGTACACATGGCGATGGTATGATACACACCGATCGTTTTACAAAAATGGTTTTTTATAAAGCTGATTTAATTGAAGAAAGTTATACCCATAAAATTGGACCAACAGAAACTATCATTGGTAAAAATATTGCCGGTATGATTGAGGATGGCAGTACACTACAAATGGGTATTGGCACTATACCCGATGCCGTATTACAATTTTTATCGCATCACAAAAACCTGGGTATACATACCGAAATGCTGAGCGATGGCATTATTGAACTGGTAGAAAAAGATGTAATCAACAATAAAAATAAAACTATTCACCCCAACAAAAGTGTAACCTCCTTTGCAATTGGCAGTAAAAAATTATATGATTATTTAAATGATAATCCTTCATTTGCTTTTTTAGATATTGACTATGTAAACAATCCGCATGTAATACGCCGCAACCCAAAAGTGATTGCTATAAACAGTGCAATAGAAGTGGATTTAACCGGGCAGGTTTGTGCTGATAGTATTGGCGAATTGCAATACAGCGGCATTGGCGGACAAATGGATTTTATGCGTGGAGCCGCACTGAGTGATGGCGGAAAACCTATTATTGCATTGAACAGCCGCACCAATAAAGGTGTTAGCCGTATAGTGCCACATTTAAAAGATGGTGCAGGTGTGGTTACCACAAGAGGACATGTACATTATGTGGTTACAGAATACGGTGTTGCTTATTTGTTTGGTAAAAATTTACGCCAGCGTGCAAAATTGCTGATTGATATTGCACATCCTGATGACAGGGAATTTTTAACTAAATGCTGTTACGAAAGGTTTAAGATTTTTTTGTAAGATTTGCTGGCAGCGCAACGAATTAATTTTAATTAAATAAATTCTCCCGCTATCATTACTTTATCAATTAAATTATTGCCAAAGGCATATGGCAAATATGCTAATGATGGAATTGGTTTTGTAAAAATAAGATTTGCTTTTTTTCCTATCGTTATACTCCCCACTTCATTTTGAAGTTCCATTGCAAACGCACCGTTTATTGTAGCAGCATTAATGGCTTCTTGCGGCAGCATTTTCATTTGTATGCAACTGAGTGCTACAACAAAATTCATATTACCACTTGGTGATGATCCGGGATTGTAATCACTTGCTAATGCTATTGCACAATTGTTATCAATTAATTTTCTGGCAGGCTGATAATTCATTCTTAAAAAAAATGCGGCTGTAGGTAACAGGGTTCCAATCACACTGGGTGACTCACCCTTTGGGGGTGAGTCACCCAGTGTGATTCCACCGCTTAATAATGCGATATCATTATCTGTCATCGTTTCTAAATGATCTACTGACACTGCATTTAATTTAACAGCAGCCTCAATTCCTCCAATAGCGTTAAGTTGGTTTACATGAAGTTTTGGTTTTAATCCGTAGCGCATTCCTGCATTACAAATCAATTCCATTTGCTGCGGAGAAAAAAAACCTGTTTCGCAAAACACATCAATATAATCGGCCAATTTTTCATTTGCAATTACAGGCAGCATATCATTTATTATTAAATCGATATATCCCTGGTGATCATCTTTATAAGCTATGGGAAAAGTATGTGCTCCTAAAAAAGTGGCTTTAATACTAAGGTTAGATTTTTCTTTTAGCTTCTTTATCACCCTCAGCATTTTTAATTCGCCTTGTACCGACAAGCCGTAGCCGCTTTTTATTTCTATCGCACCTGTACCCAGTTTACTCACTTCTTCCAATCTTTTCCATGCCGATAAAAAAAGCTCCTCTTCGCTTGCAGCTTGTAGTTTTTTTGCCGAATTTAAAATACCGCCGCCCTTTGCTGCAATACCTGCATAGCTCATGCCATTTATTTTATCAATAAATTCTTCTTCCCGGCTGGCAGCAAAAACTAAATGGGTATGACTGTCGCACCAGCAGGGCAAAACAAACTGGTCTTGTGCATCAATAATAATTTTTGGAAGTTGGGGCACTTTTAATTCCAGTTCGTACATGGCTCCGTAATCAGTAATAATATCGTCTTCAATTAATATAAAAGCATTTTCTATTGAAGGAAGGTGTGCAAGTGCTGCCCCCCGGAGTAATGTAATTTGTTCTGTGGCATTTACGAGTTGCTTAATGTTTATTACTATTTGATCAGGCATAACCGCAAATGCTTTAGGCAATTAATTTAAAAAAAAATAAAAAAAGGGAGTGCTTAATGAGTTGTTTAAAACGTGATATGGCAATCAAGTAATTTACAATTTATAGTTCCAGATGATGCTGGATGTTTTGTGTATTCTCCATTTACCAACCAATATTGGTCAACACTTTTTGTGGCTGGTTCAATTATAAAATATTCTTTTACTCCGTATCTTTCGTACACATCTTTCTTTTCATCTAAATCGTATTTTGAAGTGCTGGGGCTTAACAGTTCTATCACTAAATCGGGTGCACCATGTAAACCTTCTTTTTCTATTTTATGCAAATTTTCGTTAGCAATGAAACAAATATCAGGATGAAAAACATTTTTAGCAGATAGGAAAACATCGTATGGTGCAACTCTTGTTTGTCCTAGCTTGTTACTCTTAACATACATAGTTAATTCGACAAAAATGTCCCCCAAAACTAGTTGATGAATATCTAATGGTGCAGCTGCCATAACAATTTGATTATTTATTAACTGAACTAAGGTGCCCTCCGGGAAACTTTTAAAAGCTTCCAGCATAGTACGGGGCGGAGTTATTATATCATGCTGCATAAAATTTAATTTTATTAAATTAAAGTTACAAATATTTTGTCTTTCGCTGTAACAAAAACTGGTTAAAGCTCTTGAAAAACTAATTTACTAAAATGTTCTAACGACGGATCTCTTGCACCCATTAAAAGTAAAACAGTATTGTCTGTTAAATGAGGCCTCATCGTTTCCACAAAATTTTTTCTATCTTCTACAAAAAAAGCTTTTTTACCCAGTGCTTTAATATCATTAATTAAATCGTTGGCACTTATGTCTTTTACTGCGGTACCGCCTGCATAAAAAATTTCACTCATCCAAATTTCATCATTATCTCTTAACACATGTGCAAATTCTTTTACAAAATCATTTCGTAAAAAACGTGTAGGCCCATAACCATGCGGTTGAAACCAGGCAATAACTTTATTGGCCAGCGGCTGACAGGAAGCAATAGCCGCTGCACATTTTACCGGGTTGTGTGCATAATCATCTATAACCCAAATACCATTTTTGTTTCCTAATATTTGATTACGGCGGTAAATGCCCTCGTAGTTTTTTAAAGCTTCGGCACAAGTTTTTAAATCAACGCCTAACTGGTTAGCAACTGTGGTTGCAGCTAAAGCGTTTTCCATATTGTGCCTGCCAATAGCGTGAATGGTGAATGGTGCATCGCGAATATCAAATTCAATTTTAAATCCTTGTTGATTAAAATTAGTTGCAATAAAACCAGCACCACTTTTTTCATCAGCAGAAAAATCTTGTTTAATATTTTGAGATAATTGTTTAGCCAATACATTGGATTGATTTACTATAAACAATTCTTTAGTATTTTTTTTAAATGTGCCGAATATCTGCATCAATTCTTCAATCTCCTGATGGTCTTTATCTACATTTAATAATAAACCCACTTCTGGTTGATATTGCACAATGCTGCCATCACTTTCATCTGCTTCAATAACCAACCACTCTCCTGCTCCAACTTTTGCATTACCAATTTTACCTTCTTTAATAATACTGGTTAACCCGGCGCCACTGATAATGCTGGGCTGCATATTGGCATGCTGTAAAATATCAAACAACATGGCACTGGTGGTACTTTTACCACTGGTGCCACCCACTGCAATTGTTTTTTTGCTTTTTGCAATCAGCGACAATACTTCACTTCGTTTTAAAATAGGAATATTTAATTGTTTTGCTTTTTGAACTTCGGCTACAGTATCTTCAATAGCAGTTGATACAACAACTAAATCCGTTTCAGTTGTAATGCCTTCGCCATTTTGTAAAAAACATTTTATCCCTTCTGCTTCTAATTTTTCTTTGGTTTCATTAAACTCACCATCTTTAAAATAACGATCGCTGCCACTAACATTTTTTTGTACGCCTGCAAAATATTGTGCAATGGCACTCATGCCCACTCCGGCAATGCCAATGAAGAAAACATTTTTAAAATCACTGATATTTTTTATCATACAATTTCAAGAGCTTTTTTTTGATGTAATGTTTTGAAAGCAATAATGGCGCTTGCCCCCATTAATAAGGCACCAAGAAAAAATGGTGCACCAGGTAAATCCACAGGTGCTTCGCTATGAGTAAAATAAAAGAAAAGATTATTCATTACCAGCGGGCCAATAATTGACGCCAAACTCATAAGGCTGGTGAGTGCGCCTTGTAACTCTCCCTGTGCATTAGGTGGCACTTTGCCCGCCATAATAGCCTGTATGGCCGGTTG
The DNA here is from genome assembly GCA_043756235.1 of Ferruginibacter sp. Lineage (GTDB taxonomy): Bacteria > Bacteroidota > Bacteroidia > Chitinophagales > Chitinophagaceae > Ferruginibacter. Next base: position 28,579 of record JAYURK010000114.1, read on the forward strand.
GGCAATGCCTCCTAAACAATAAGGAATTAAAAATACAAACATCATCCAGCTTACATTGGCTAAACCAAACAATAACATTCCTGTGCTGTACAAAATTAGTCCGGTGAATAAACTTTTTTCATTTCCAATTTTGGGATTTATAAAACGGGTTAATCCGCCCTGCACTACAGCAACCAATATTCCTACTACTGCCAGTGATATACCCACCATTTTTTCGTTCCAGCTAAAACGATGTATCGTAAAATAATTCCAGTTGCTCATTACCGCATGCGATGCAATTTGTAATAGCAGCACACTTACAATTAATCCCGTAACCGAAGGAAATTTTCGCAGGTGCAATAATGTACCAACGGGATTTGCTCTTTTCCAATTAAAAGCTCTGCGGTTTTCTTTTGCTAATGATTCGGGTAAAACAAAATAACCATAAGCCCAGTTTAATAACGCTAATGCTGCTGCTGCATAAAAAGGAATGCGTTGGCCAAAGCTGCTTAACAATCCTCCTAATAATGGACCAACAATAAATCCTAAACCAAATGCAGCGCCAATCATTCCAAAATTTTTCGCCCGGTTTTCAGGCAGGCTGATGTCGGCAATATATGCAGCGGCTGTGCTAAAACTTGCACCTGTAATACCTGCAATTATTCTTCCTAAAAATAACCAGCCATAAGTTGGTGCCAATGCTAAAAAAAGATAATCGATTCCAAAGCCAAACAACGAAAATAATAATACCGGCCGGCGGCCATATTTATCGCTAAGGTTTCCTAAAATTGGGGCAAATATAAATTGTGTTACTGCATAAGCTACTGTAAGATAGCTGCCATATTTGGCAGCGGTACTGATGTCAACCTGTTTTAAATCGGAAATTAGTTTTGGCATAACAGGTATAATAATTCCAAATCCAATTACATCAATTAATAGCGTAACAAAAATAAATCCTATTGCTGCGTTGCGGTTGTTTGCCATAATTACTATTGAGCTGCTGCTTATTGTTGCGCTAATTTAAAGTTTAAAATCCAATACTATAATTTGTTTATTTCCCGCAGGTAATCGTATTGCAAATCTTCGTGCAGTGTTGCTACTGTTTTAGTAATTTTTTTTAACTGGTTGTTGTAAATGTTGGTGAGCACTGGATTTTTATTTATGGGGATATTCAATTCTTTCATCCTGATGCAAAAGTAAAGCAGTAATTCAATCTCTACATTTGGCAGGCCACTGTAGCGGCTGTATTTATTGGCGGTACGTAAAATTTTACGCAGGGTTTTTTTTATAAAATACACATTACTTTTATTAACATCTTCAAACTGATCGTCCATCGCTGCTTTTACATTTTCAATATAACCAGTGGTATCATGGGCTTCAAAAAGTAAATACGTTAATAATTCTTTATTTTCTTTTTTAAAACGTGCAAGCCGCAGGCAGAGCTCTGTAATTTTTACAGAAGTAGTGTTTTGCAATTCTTGTTTTAGTTCATTAATTGTTGCTGCTTTCATGCTGCTAAAATACAGAGAATGTTTTTTGTGCACTTCAAAATTTCTGCTCAAGTAAAGTAAAACATCCCTATAGAAAAAAAAATCTTTGCCCGTGTAGTTTTTAATAAGATAATTATTTCTACGGTTTTTACTACAACTTCAATTGATGAAAAGTTAGCGTAAAGAAGTAGCTATTCTTTTAATAATGATTGATTAAAAAAAGAGGCAACATTTTTGAGGAGGAATATTTTTTAAGAAAGCGTTTTATTCATACGGCCAATCAGCACACCGTTATGATAAATTTGCATCGTGTATTTTCCTTTAAGATATTTATCGGCAGTGAGCGAAAAATTGAGGGCCTTATTTTCGCCTTTGGCTGTTTCGCAAAGCAGTTTGCAGGAGTATATTTTTTTTCCGGCTGCAGTTTCAAAACTCCCCGATTCCCATGCAGATTTTTGCAAAACCTGCCCGTTGGGTTGCACCACTACCACAATAATATCGCACCGGCTGCTAATGTTACTGTTAATAGTAAATGAGCCTACCAGTTTTTCCGCCTGGTCTGCAGCATTGGTTTCCTGCTGTTCGTTATTGGCGAGGGCTGCTAAATTAAGGTTAGCAGCTTTTACATTCAGCAATGCATTTATTTTGGTACTAAGGTTTTTATTTTCCTTTTCAACCGACCGTGTATTTTGTTCTATACCCTGTGTTTGTTTAGCCATCGCTTCTAAAATGGCCTTTAATTTTTTGTTTTCAGTTTCTACATCAGTATTACGGTATTTAAGCAGATCAACTTTTTGCTGTAATTCCCCAATTTTTTTTTGGGCAAGATTTATATCAACCGTTGAATTTTTTTCCTGTAGCAGTGCGGCTATCTCATCTCTTAAGCGATAAAATTCTTTTAAATTAATATCCAGTGTGCCTCTTAACGAATCTGCATTATAAGCAGTAGTATCAAACCGGCTACTCAAGCTGTTGAGTGTAGTTTTATAAATTTGTAAGAGAGAATCCCGGGTGCCATCGGGTACTGCAGGTGGTGTGTTTTTTATAATAGCTTCTTTGGTTTTATCTTCCTGTATCTGGTGATAATATTGATACCCCCAGGTGCACAGCAAAATAATAGACAATAAAAATAATACCGATGATAATAATAAAAGTGATAAAGATTTTGTGTCTCTCATTAAATGACGGTAAATTATTTTTTCAGGAAAAATTTCGTAAAAAATAAATCAACAAAATTATTTATTGATATGCTGATCCACATATGCAGATATCCAGCCCACCTGTCCATTTTTTACAAGAAAGAATTGTTTCTTTTCGTAAATACCTTCAAACTGCCTCATAATTTTCAGCAACAAACCGGTGCCAGCCATTAAAGATTTTTGATCAAAAACCTGGTTCACCCTTTTAACTTCTTTACCAATAAGCAGTTTATCTAAAGTTTTATCGGTTATTGATTTTGTAATTGCTGCATCACTGAGCGAAGGATAATTTTTATAAATCCTTTCGCTTAATTTAACTACATCTTCGTAAGTAACAGGTATCACCGAGTTACCAATTAATTCAGGAGAAATTAAGGTAGCTACCGACCAGGCAATGCCCCCGCTAAAAGCAATATAGTCGCTCATGGGATAGGCGCCACTTTCATTAACCATGTAAATGATTTCTGCATTTTCTGCGCCGCTTAGTACCCGGGTTAATTGTTTATTGTAGTTATCAATGGTCTTATCATCATCGCATCTTTTTTCTGTTGCATTTGCCGTACTTTTTGTACCCCATCCCAATTGAAAAAGTTTTAAAAATTTGGTATCGCCGTGTGGAAAAAAGCCGCCTTTTGTATTGCCACTGCCAATGTCAATTAAAAAAGTAGCATACCTTCTGGATTCGGGCACAATGCCAATATGCGATAACCGGGCTTCCTGTATTACATCAATTACATCCACCTCCCTTGCAGGTTCATTAACAGCAGTTTTAAAAGAATCGATCAAATTTTTTATCCATTTTTCTTTATTATCCTTTTCTGCCTGCCCCTTTACGCCGCTGCTGATTACAGTATAAATTTTATCTGCCGGAATATTATGGTCTTTAATGGCACTCTGGTATAATGATGCAAATGCATTAACAGTAGCCTGAAAAGTGGCAGGATTGAAAGTAATAAAATCGGAGTTTACGCTGGTATCTTTTAAAATATTGAAAGCCCCGCTTTTTTGTGCAGCTTTACCAATTTCTAAAATACTCATCTTAACTCCTTTTGAGCCTACTTCAATTCCAGCATACACTGCAGAATTATCATACTTCAATTTAAAACTACTTTGTGCGGCTGCAAAAAACAGGGTAAAAAATACTAAATAGCCGGTTGTGAAAATTTTTTTGTTGTTGTAAGGGAACATCTGGGTAATATATTTATTTAAAATTACTCTATTAAGCCTGTTTACTAAAACATAAAACCCCATTGTGAAAAAAATGTGACTAAACTATTACGCTATTGTTTCCAATTTTTTTATACACAGGGTGTGCATTGCCCGGTATTTTAAAATAAAAGCTGTGCCCATAAAAAAAAAATGTTGACTTAAAAATGTTGGCAGTAATAAAAAAAGCATGCTGTAATGCATACCCAGCTGGCATTTCAATAAAATTTTAAATATTTTGAAATAATAAAAACGCCGCTAAGCTGTTGGTGAGTGTATAAAAAACTGCTGTAAGTTTACATCATCATTAATCAGTGCACAAAAAATCGCAGATTAAATGCAGCAAACACAACCGGAAAAACAACTGCTGCCAACAAATCCCGTACGTACGCTACTATCCTTGCCTGCCATATTGAAATAATCTAACTTTTTAGCCTGCTGCATGAAATAGCTTTTAAATTAAAACGCAATATTAAAAACAGCTATTCAGTCACTATTAAACTAAAACAAATGAAAAATTTCAAAAAAATCACCACCGCAATTTTTGCCGTAATTGTAACCGTAAATTTTGCAAGTGCCCAGCCGGTAAAACCAGTTGCTGCAGCCGAACCTTTTACCGTAAAATACCTGGGTAACGAAGCAGATTATCTTTTTTTTCAGGTTGAAATTAACACCGGCAACCAGTTTTCTCTTTTTAAAATAGCTGATAAAGAAGAAGGAGAATTATATGCACAAAGCTGGAAAAACGGCAAGAAATTTCAAAACTTTAAAATTGAAAAAAAGGAAGGCCAGGAATTAAATTTTAAATTGATGTCCGGTAACAAAATTTACAGTAAATCTTTTTCGGCCATTACCAGCAGCATAAAACAAACAACTGTAAAAGAAAACGATGTAGTGGTACTGTAAAAAACAAATTGAAAAATAAGATTAAAAATTAAAATTAACGCTGCACTTATAAGTACTTTTTATTGAAGTGCTTATAAGTTTTTTTATTTTATAACACAGGCCGGGTGCGATATATGGTATTTAAAAAGGGTTACCTTTTTTGATAAAGTGTATTAAACACTGGAGCTAAAAAACTGCATAATTTTTGCAGCAGCATTACGCTTTACATTGGCAAATTGCCTCTCGCTTTAACGAAGCGATTTTTCAGCCTGCTATAATAAAATTTTTACGTAACAATGCTGCAATAAAAATTGCAGCCTAACTTATATTTTATAAATTTAAAAGAAAACAAATGCTACAGAAAACGTATTTTAAAACTAAAGACTACTGCAAAGTAAAGTTTGTATTTAACGCCGAAGATGCTGAAACAGTTGAGGTACTTGGTTTAAACAGCGATTGGAAAAATGCTGTTATAATGAGTAAGAAAAAAGATGGCAGTTTTACCTGCGATGTTTCATTACCAAAAAATAGTGAGCACCAGTTTAAATACCGGGTAAATGAAACCATTTGGTTTAACGAACCCGAAGCAGATAGTGAACAACCTAATGAATTTGGTGGCACCAATAGTGTGATCACGCTATAAATTATTTATTAAAAGAGAGGCCGGTTATTTAAAAACCGGCCTCTCTTTAATATTGTAAATTTATTTTTTTCAGGTTAAAATCACTTTTTCCATTACATCTCCACCCCTGATATCATCAATGATATCAATACCTCCTGTTACTTTTCCAAAGCAGGTATGTACGCCATCAAGATGTTTGGTGTTACTGCGGTTGTGGCATATAAAAAATTGTGAGCCGCCGGTATTTAAACCCCTGTGTGCCATGGAAAATACGCCCCTGTCGTGTATTTGTTTTTGCCCTTTTAATTCGCAGTTAATGGTGTAACCCGGCCCGCCCGAACCCGTACCATTAGGGCAGCCGCCTTGTATCATAAAGTCCGGTATCACCCTGTGAAAAGTTAAACCATTATAAAACCCTTCCTGAATTAATTTTTTAAAATTGGCAACTGCAATAGGGGCATCATCATCGTATAATTCAAATTGCAAAATTCCTTTTGCGGTGTGTATCTCTCCGGTTGTTAATGCTATGTCGCTCATTTTATTTTTTTAAAATTGTTTAATAGAAGAATTTTACCGCTGTACGGAAAATAGTTACACCAAAATGTATTGATTTTTTTTTGCAGATTACCCGGGCATTAATACCGATTTCTGTCGCCACGGTTAGGGTTGTTGCCCCTATCGTATCCGCCGCCGCCGCTTCCACCGCTGCCACCACCACGGTAGCCACCACCACCGCCGCCGCCACTATTAAAACCTCCACCACCACGATTACCGGATGGAGGTCCGCTGCGTTCTTCGGCTTCTTTTATAACTAATGGCTTTTTGCCTAAGGAGATTTCATTAAGACTTTCCATCGCATCTTTGGCTTCGGCCCTGTCTGGCATATCAACAAAACCAAATCCACGGCTTTTGCCAGTTTCTTTATCAATGGCAACCTTAGCAGAAGCTACAGTTCCAAATTTTTCAAAAATTTCTTCTAATTCGGCATCGTCCAAATCATAAGGTAAGCCGGCTACAAAAAGTTTCATGTAGATATTTTTTGTAAAAGTAAGTAACTTATAGCTTCTTTGTTTAAATACTATGATTTAAAATATATTTAAATAAAAGACTCCATTATAAAAAATAGTTTTAAATTAAATTTTAAAACAATCATTCAATAAATCTATAGCTGATGATGAAGAAAAATAAAACTACTGATCAAAATAATTCAAGAAGAAATTTTATAAAAAGTGGGGTTTTACTTACTGCCGGTTTTTATATTATTCCACGCCATGTATTGGGTGGTAAAGGATTTGTTGCTCCAAGTGACAGACTTATTGTTGCTGGCATAGGTGTGGGTGGAAAAGGCGAAAGCGATATAAATGAATTTTTTAAAAGTGGTAAAGCCGACATTGCTTTTTTGTGCGATGTAGATGAAAAGCAATCAGCTGCAAGCCGGGCACGTTTTCCAAAAGCAAAATTTTATAAAGATTACCGGGAAATGATTGATAAAGAAAGTAAAAATTTTGATGCGGTGTCAGTTTCTACCCCCGATCACAATCATGCCGTTCAGGCAATGGCAGCCATGCAACTGGGTAAACATGTTTATGTACAAAAACCACTTACGCATGATATTTATGAAGCCAGAATGCTTACGGAAGCCGCAGTAAAATACAAAGTAGTTACACAAATGGGCAACCAGGGCTCGTCGGGTGATGGTGTGAGGCAATTGATGGAATGGTATAATGCAGGTGTAATAGGACAAGTGAAAGATGTATATATCTGGACGGACAGACCCGTGTGGCCGCAAGGCATTGCATGGCCAAAACAAACTGCACCGGTTCCCTCAAATTTAGCCTGGGATCTTTGGTTAGGTACAGCACCGCAAAAAGATTATGTAGAAAATATTGCTCCTTTTAACTGGCGTGGTTGGTGGGATTATGGAACCGGCGCCCTGGGTGATATGGGTTGTCATTTAATTGAAGCCCCGTTTCGGGTACTGGATTTGGGCTACCCAACCGAGGCCGCATGCAGTGTAAGCTCCTATTATACTGGCCCTTTCAGGCGTGGCTATTTTCCCGAAAGTGCGCCAGCAGCATCACACGTAACTTTAAAATTTAAAGGCAAAAAAAATAAGGGTGATATCATAATGCACTGGATGGATGGCGGCATTCAACCAGAAAGGCCCGAAGAATTAGGTGCCAACCAAATTATGGGTGATGGTGGCAACGGGGTAATATTTGAAGGCACCAAAGGCAAAATGATGTGCGATACTTATGGAGCCAATGCAAGACTGTTGCCGCTGAGCAAAAACAAAGACTTAAAAATCCCTGTAAGTATTGCACGGGTTCCTGGTGGAGCAGGCGGTCATTATGCACAATGGGTGGAGGCCTGTATTGCAGGTTATAACAGTAATGAAGCAAAAAAATTAAGTTCACCTTTTAGCATTGCCGGTCCTTTAACCGAAACCGTATTAATGGGAAATCTTGCTATCAGGAGTCATGATATAAGAAAAGAAAGAGCAGCTGAGCCCGGCCGTTATGATTACCCCGGAAGAGGAATAAAATTATTGTGGGATGGCGCTAATATGAAAATTACCAATTTTGAAGAGGCCAATCAATTTGTAAAAAGACAATACCGAACCGGATGGAATTTATAATGAGTAATTGCAGATGTGTTATGCAGCAATGCGTTGTAATATAACTTTACAGGGTGCAGCTGAAGTAACTTTTACATAATGATTTTTATACAAGGGGATACTCAACATATCTCCTGCAACAAGCTGATGCACTTCGTTTTCAATAACAATATCGCAGGTGCCTTCTAAAATTAAAAACTTTTCTATTTCATCATCATGCACTTCTTGTGGTGCCATATCTTTTATCCATACAATTGCAGTAATCATTTTTTCAGTATACCCGATAATTTTTGCATGAACATCTGTAAGATTTTTTGGAGCCTTGTCTTCAGCCTCCTGCAACCAGGTATTATAATCTTCCGGCTGTGATGCAGGATGAAGCATTGGAGGAAAAGATGCTGCTTCACCATTCTTTAGTCTTTCGGTATAATCAATGGTAGCTAATAAAAAAGGTTTAATTATGGGGTCTGGTTTTACTCCGTTCACCTGAGCGTAACTGGCCAGTGCAAGAGAAATATTCTCTAGCTCCTCCGCTATTTCCGGATGAATCATTGCCATACTTTGTACGCTGATATTTTCCAGCTCAGTAGTGTTACCCAACACGTACGATTCTAATATTCCTGATTCGATATAATCTTTAATGTTATTCATTTAAATATGCCAAACAAAATTTAACTACAATATTACACAGTTTATATTGTAAAGCAACTATTAATTGACATAATTAGCTTAACATTGGCCTTTACGGGTAGTAATATAATATGTATAAAAATATTATATTAAAAAATATTATTAAAAAATTTTGTGTACATCAACTATTCGTACTAAATTTACTCCGATTATCCACTTCCTGATAAAAACGACTCCCTAAAAGTAAATTCTTAAATTCTCTTTTCATTCCGTGCCTCCAGAAAACATGGGTTACTGTATTATTTTTTTAACAATTTAAAACCGTAAGAAATGAAGAAGATTTACTCACCGGCTGTTGCAGATGCATTTGCAGCTATTGGTATCATTGCTGCTTTTTATAGCGTACTGGCAGTAATTGCATTTGGAATTTTGTAAGTTACGCAAGCGACTAAAATTAATTAGAGGGTTCTTTACAGAACCCTTTTTTATTTTAGTGCCTTTATGATTGCTGAAAACTCGGGGGCCATTAACGATGCTCCACCTACCAATCCGCCATCTACATCAGGCTTTCCAAAAATTTCTACAGCATTATTTGCTTTTACGCTTCCTCCATACAAAATTGATATACCCCGGGCTGTATCTTCGCCGTATTGCATTGCCATAACATTTCGAATATGTGCATGCATTTCCTGCGCCTGATCGCTGCTGGCAGTTTTACCGGTGCCTATTGCCCAAATGGGTTCGTAGGCTATAATGAAACCTGTTAATTGAGTTGCTGTTAAATGAAATAAGCTCTCTTTTAATTGCGTTGCCACATAGCTATTTTGTGTACCTGCTTCTCTTACGGTTAATGGCTCGCCGCAGCAAAAAATTGGTTGCAACCCCTGCTCCAGGCAAATGTTTACTTTTTCTGCCAGCATTGCATTATTTTCATTAAAATATTCACGGCGTTCGCTGTGGCCAACTACTACATAAGGTATACCTGCACTTTTTATCATTGCTGCACTCACTTCGCCGGTATAAGCGCCACTTTTTTTATCACTGCAATTTTGAGCGGCTGTAAACACATTTTTTTTTGCCCCCAGTTTATTTTTTATATTAATCAGGTAAGGAAAAGGTACTGCAAATACGGCTGATTGATTTTCTTTTAAATCTTGTGTACTATTCAATATCTCTTCTATTAAAGTTTCGCCCTGTTGCAATGTTAAATTCATTTTCCAGTTGGCTGCAGCTATTTGTTTACGCATTGATATAATTGATTTAAAATTTTTTGTAAATATCAGCTAAAATTTCTTTTTCTCTTTCGGTAATTGAAAAACCTTTTAATTGTTTCCATTTATCAATATCCAAAAGGCACTCTTCTAACTTGTATTTTGTAATGCCATCGCATCCCCAGCTAAAATGCGGAATATATTTTGGTGTTAATCCCTGCGCAAAAACATTGCAGCCCACACCTGTAACTGTACCGGTATTAAAAGAGGTATTGATAGCACACTTTGAATAATCTCCCATAAGTAAACCGCCTTTGTTGCCGGCACTTACTTCTGTTTTATCGCCATCTACCCAAAACTTTACATCACCGCAATTATTTTTAAGATTGCTGTTACTTGTGCCAGCCCCAAGATTGCACCACTCCCCAATAACACTGTCGCCTAAATAACCATCGTGTGCTTTATTGCTGTAGCCCATTAATACAGCATTTTTTATTTCGCCGCCGGCAAGGCAATAAGGCCCCAGCGTGGTGGCACCATAAATTTTACTCCCCATTTTCACGAGGCTATTTTCGCACATGGCGAAAGGCCCCCTAATTATACTGCCTTCCATTATTTGGGCGTTTTTACCAATATAAATTGGGCCGGTGGATGCATTTAAAATACAATGTTCTACTTTGGCACCGGGCCCTAAAAAAATCTGCGAAGCATTAATAACTTTATTTGTTTTAGAAATGGGCCGGGATTTTCTTTTGGCAGTAATCAATTTAAAATCTTCCCTGATGGCCCAGTCATTAAACTGAAAAATTTGCCAGGGATAATGAAGCACCTTTAAACTTTCTTTTACTTCTACCGAATTGGTTATTTTTATTTTGTGCAGATCTTGTACTTCGTTTTTGGAAAACTTATATGCAATAGCGCCTTCATCGGCTACTTCTAAAACTTCGCCATATTTTAACTTTTTTATTTTTCGTATAATGTTTTTGGTAGGTAACACATTAGCATGGATCAATAAAAAATTATCGCGGCCTATATTTTTGTCAATTTTTACCGAATTTTCATCATCAAGGTAATACCCTTCCCATTTATCAAAAGAAGGTAATTTAAGCATCCGCTCCCACTTTTCCCGTATAGTTAAAATCCCTACCCTGATATCCTGGATATGACGTATCAATGTAAAAGGATGTAAGTTTTGTGGCTTGCAGTATTCTTCTGTAAATATTATTTTTTGCATAGTGTAAAGCTACTGATTAGCAATCAAAATTATTGGGGTGCAAGCAGCGCATAAAATTATCGGGCAACAGAAACGGCGCAATAAAAAAAATCCCCCCGGAGAACCGAAGGGACTTAAAGTATAGCCATGAAAAACAAACTTGAGATAAAGATAATAATCTAAACCAATTATTTTGCCTTTTTTTCGTAACGTTTTTTAAACTTATCAATACGGCCGGCAGTATCTACCAATACATTTTTACCAGTATAAAAAGGATGTGAAGTGTTTGATATCTCCAGCTTTATAACCGGGTATTCGTTACCATCTTCCCACTTTAAAGTTTCTTTACTGTATGCGGTAGAGCGGCTTAAAAATGAGGTCCCGTTACTCATATCTTTAAAGATTACAGTTTTGTAAGCTTCCGGGTGAATTCCTTTTTTCATGTTTT
>JAYURK010000115.1:0-12898 GCA_043756235.1 Ferruginibacter sp.
TAAAGTGCTAATTATCCAACGCACTACATGCTTATACTTACAAAGAGCTATGCTGTCAAAACCGGTCAGCCCCGTTTTTCAATTGGCAATTGGCAAAAATGCAACCAGCAACTGAGCAGCAAATTTAGGAAAAGTATTTAGTTATAGTTATAAAAGTACATTTGCAATAATTTTATTTAACAAAACCAAAATGGAGCCCGAAATTTTTTATACCGGAAGAATAGAACTGCTGAATGCAACCTACCAAAAATTAGTAAAGCGTAAATCGGTAGTAGGCTGGTTACGTTTTGCAACAGTGGTGGCAATAGCGCTGGCGATATATGTTTCATGGGATGCAGGGGTTGGCTATATCATTTCTTCAGTTACAGTGTTGCTGATGCTATTTACACGTTTAATTTTTGTTGATCTTAAAAATAAAACGGCTATCAGCCATACACAGCATCTTATAAAAATTAATGAAGATGAAGTAAAGGCATTAGCACATAATTATTATCATTTTGATGATGGTGTAAAATTTATGCCGGCTGTACATCCTTATGCAAATGATCTGGATATTTTTGGCAGGGCCTCTTTATTTCAATATTGCAACCGCACTACTTCTGATATGGGTGGCAATGCTTTAGCCAATTGGCTTTTGCAACCTGCAACGCCGGCAGCAATTTTACAAAGGCAGCTGGCTGTAAAAGAATTAAATGCCACACCCCAATGGCAGCAGGAGTTACAGGCTTATGGAAAAGAAGAAAAAATTACTACCGCCACCCAGGACCGTTTGCACAGCTGGTTGCAAAGCGAACCTCATTTTATAAATAATAGCTTTTGGAAAATACTGCAATTTGCAATACCCGCAATTATACTAACCGTTATTGCTTTAAACATTGCAGATATAATAAGTAATGAAGTTAGAAATATGTTTTTAGCAGGTTCGGCAGTAATAGCTTTTATTATGGCAAAAAAAATTGCGCCATTACACCAGCAGGTTAGTAAAGTTGCGGGTGAATTATCGGTATTAGCTAACAGTATAAAACTAATTGAGCAAACCAATTTTAATGCACCACTTTTACAAACACTGCAGGCAAAATTTGTAATTGAAAGCACTACCGCTTCTTTACAATTAAAACAATTAAAAAAGATTGTAGAAAGATTAGACCTGCGTTTGAACCCGGTGGTTTTTATTCCGCTGGCCATAATTTTTCAGTGGGATATACAGCAGGCCATGGCCTTAGAAAAGTGGAAACAGCGCAACCAGCAAAATATTAATGAATGGTTTGAAGCCATTGGAGCTTTTGAGGCCTTGAATAGTTTTGCAATTATATCTTTTAACCACCCCGAATGGTGTACACCAACATTTAAAGAAAAACATTTTTCAATTGAAGGTGATAATATTGGACACCCTTTAATTAATGCTGCCAAAAGGGTTAACAACAATATTGATATAAAAAGCAATGAAGAATTGATGTTGATTACCGGCAGTAATATGGCGGGTAAAAGCACGTATCTGCGAAGCATTGGCATTAATACGGTTTTGGCAATGGCAGGAGCAAATGTTTGCGCCTCCACTTTTACTTTATCGCCGGTGCAAATTATTAGCAGTATGCGTATTGCTGATAATTTAGAAGAAAGCACCAGCACATTTTATGCTGAATTAAAAAAACTAAAAGCCATTATTGACAAAGTAAATGACGGAGAAAAAATATTTATTTTATTAGACGAAATTTTAAGAGGTACTAATTCATTGGACCGCCATACCGGCTCAGTAGCATTGGTAAAACAATTGATAAAACATAAAGCGGCATGTATAATTGCAACCCATGATGTGGAGCTGGCAAAGCTTAAAGAAAATTATCCTGATAATATTTTAAATTATCATTTTGATGTGCAGGTAGCCAATGAAGAACTGTTTTTTGATTATAAATTAAAAGAAGGCATTTGTACCAGTTTAAATGCAAGCATATTGATGAAGAAGATTGGGATTGAGTTATAGAATATCGAATGTAAAATGTCGAATATTTTCAGGGTTAAAGTTTATTATGCTTTACAACCAAAAAAATATTCGACACTTGCCTACCGGCAGGCAGGTTCGATATTTATAAATAAGCTATTATTTATTTCTTCCCCAACCAAACCAATCGTTACCATTTGCATAAAGCATAAGGCCTAGCAATAACACCATACCAACTATTTGGGCATACTCCAAAAATTTTTCATTAGGCTTTCGACCTGTAATCATTTCACCCAAGGTGAATAATACATGGCCGCCATCCAGTGCAGGTATTGGTAATAAATTCATAAATGCCAGCACTATCGAAAAAAATGCAGTGATACTCCAGAATGAATGCCAATCCCAACTCTGGCTGGAAAAAATAGAGCCCATAGATTTAAAGCCACCAACTCCCTTGTAGGCACCTGTTGAAGGTTTGAAAATAAGTTTAAACTGATCTACATAATCGCTTAGCGAATTAATTGCCAATGACACTCCCTTTGGAAAAGATTGAAAGAAGCCATATTTTGTAACTTCTAATTTATAAAACCCAAGGCTGTCATATTGTTCGTCGCTTAAAAGTGGCAAGCCTAATTTACCATTATCATTTACAATAGCTGTAAGGTTTAAGGTAGATCCGTTTCTTAGCACGGTAAGATTTACCGGTTGCTTTTTCTTTCCATCAGTATAGGCAACAATATCGTCCATAAATACTATGGGCATCGAATCTACTTTTACAATTTTATCCATATACTGCAGCCCTGCTTTTTTACCGGCAGCAGTATCTTTATCGTCGTATTTACCAACAATAGCTGGCAACCTTTCATTCATCAAAGGTGTTTTGGAACGTTTTCTTTCTACCAAATCGCCAATTATTTTTATAGGAATATTCACTACAGTATCTTTTTGATTGCGGTTAACTTTTATTGCAGTGCCACCATTAAAAAGAATTTTTTTAGGTATCTCTTCAAAATACTTTACGTCTTCATTATTTACAGCAATAATTTTATCGCCATTACGTAACCCAATATCATACATTAATGAATCTGTTATCCATATACCACTTTTTACACTGCTGTTAACTGTTTTTGTTTCGCCCCACACAAACATTATCATAGCGTAAATTACAAAGGCCAGCAAAACATTAACTGTTACACCACCCAGCATAATTATTAAACGCTGCCATGCCGGCTTACTTCTGAATTCATGAGGTTGAGGAGGAAGCTTCATCTGTTCTTTATCCATGCTTTCATCTACCATACCGGATATTTTTACATAACCGCCTAATGGCAACCAGCCAATTCCATATTCGGTATCGCCTATTTTCTTTTTAAATAAAGAGAACCATGGATCGAAAAATAAATAAAATTTTTCTACACGGCACTTAAACCATTTGGCAGTAATGTAATGCCCAAATTCGTGAAGTACAACCAGTATTGAAAGAGATAATAATAATTGTGCTGCCATTAACCCCACACCCGGCCAATTGATTGCTAATATTGTCATACGTTCTGCTGCAAGTTTAGTTGCTGTTTTTTTATTTAAAACTGATATGTATTTAATTGTTCAATAAAGCTGAAAAAGTTGAAGAGTGCGACGCCAATGAAGCAAGATAGCAGTACAAAGGCCCGGCCCAAAAAAACTTTTACACGTTTATTAATGAAGCGGCAAAATTACGGGCTTCGCCGTCGCTGTCAAAATATTCCTGCATGGTTGGTTTTTCTATAAAGTTGATAGTTTCCATTGTTTTTTCTACCATTGCCGTCATGTCTAAAAAGCCAATACGGTTACGGAGAAAGGCCCATACCGCAATTTCGTTGGCGGCATTAAGTATGCAGGGCATGTTGCCGCCTTTAAACAAAGCCTCTGTGGCCAATGCTAAATTTCTAAAAGTTTTAACATCGGGCTCTTCAAAAGTAAGGCTGGGATATTTTCTAAAATCCAAACGTGGAAAATCGTTTTTTATCCGCTGCGGAAATGCCATGGCATATTGAATAGGCAACTTCATATCGGGTAGGCCCATTTGTGCTTTTAAACTACCATCTTCAAACTGCACCATGCTGTGAATGATGCTTTGCGGATGTACCAGCACCTGTATTTGATCGGGCTGCAAATTGAATAGCCATTTGGCTTCAATCATCTCCAGCCCTTTGTTCATTAGGGTTGCAGAATCGATAGTAATTTTTGCACCCATTGCCCAATTGGGATGCTGCAAGGCATGATCTCTTTTTACATTAACCAAATAATTTGGCTTTTTGCCTAAAAAAGGACCTCCGCTTGCAGTTAAAATAATTTTTTCAATTTTATTTCGGGCTTCGCCAACAAGACATTGAAAAATGGCGGAGTGTTCGCTATCTACCGGTATAATAGGCACTCGTTTTTCGATGGCTTTTTGCATTATTAAATCACCGGCCACTACCAAAGTTTCTTTATTTGCCAGGCCAACGGGCTTGCCTTTTTCTACCGCTTTTATGGTGGGCTTTAACCCTGCAAAACCTACAATGCCGGCCAGCATCATATCGTAACTGTCAAAATCGGCAGCTTCTTCCAGGGCTTTTTCGCCGGCAAAAACTTTTACTAAAGTTTGCGCTAATGCATCTTTTACTTTTTGGTATTTGGTTTCGTCGCCAATAACAACAGCATTAGGTTTAAACTCTAAAGCCTGTTTTATTAAGAGATCGGCGTTGGATTGTGCGGTTAAAATTTCGGCTTCAAACAAATCTGTATTAGCACGGATTACATCCAATGCCTGCGTGCCGATAGAGCCGGTGGAACCGAAGATTGCAATGCGTTTTTTAGGAGATTGATCACCCATTAGTTTTTAAAGATATTGAACAAATCTAAGTTAATAATTGTTGCAACGCAATTTTGACTTTTTGGAAATTAAATTTTAGGATAATATTATCCATAGCCTGCTGAATTTGAGGATTGCAAAGATTGCCGATACTTCCCTCATGCGTATGATTTACTTCTGTTGAGTATTTAAAATTTCCTTCTTCAATATCCATCCCTACTTTTTTATAAGCATCCCTGAATGGTACGCCCTGCAATACAAGTTTGTTTACTTCTTCTACACTAAACAAAAATTTATATTTTTCATTTTGAAGCAAATCTTTTTTTACTTCGATATTACTGAGCATTAAGCCGGCCATTTGCAAACAGTTATTTAAATTTTCAAAAGCCGGAATGATATGTTCTTTTAATAACTGCAAATCTCTTTGATAACCTGATGGCAAATTAGTCGTCATCAGCATAATTTCGTTAGGTAAGGCCTGGATGCGGTTGCAATGCGAACGGATTAATTCAAACACATCCGGATTTTTTTTATGCGGCATAATGCTGCTGCCGGTAGTTAATTCATCGGGGAAAGAGATAAATGCAAAATTTTGATTGAGAAATAAACAGGCATCCATACTTAATTTAGAAAGTGTGGCTGCAATATTTGCCATTGCTGCTGCTACAATACGTTCGGTTTTGCCACGTCCCATTTGTGCATACACTACATTATAATTCAAATCATCAAACCCCAACAACTGTGTGGTTAATGTACGGTTGATGGGGAACGAACTGCCATAACCTGCAGCAGAACCTAAAGGATTTTTATTTACAACGGTATATGCAGCCTGCAAAGTTGTAAGATCATCCACTAAACTTTCGGCATAAGCACCAAACCATAATCCAAATGATGATGGCATGGCCAATTGTAAATGGGTGTAGCCGGGTAACAAATCCGTTTTATATTTTTCGCTTTGCTGAATTAATAAATCAAAAAAATCTTTTGTGTTGAAAACGAGTTTTTCAATTTCGTTTCTTAAATACAATTTAAGGTCAACTAAAACCTGGTCGTTGCGGCTGCGGGCACTGTGAATTTTTTTGCCAACATCACCTAACTTTTCAGTAAGGATTAATTCTACCTGTGAATGAATATCTTCTACTCCATCATTAAGCTTGAACCCTCCTTTTTGTATTTGCTGATAAATATTTTTTAGTTCAATTTCTATTTTACTTAATTCTTCTTTAGATAATAAGCCTACAGACTCCAGCATTTTTGTATGTGCTAAGGAACCTAACACATCAAATGGTGCCAAGTGTAAATCCAGTTCATTGTCTTTACCTACAGTAAATTTTTCTACTTCCTGTAATGACGCTTTATCTTTTTGCCACAACTTCATGCCCCTATCCCCTGAAGCTTTATCTGTTTGATTGTTCATAAATAATATTTACGTGTATTGCTATAACCTTTTCAATAGTTGTCATATCATCTAACCTCTTTTAAATTTTATCTTGTACTTTTTGCTTCTCCAAAAAAGTACCAAAAAAAGAGCCCGACAAACGATTACATCCCGTTTGTCGGCTGGTTCCCTGATTTAGCTTCACTACTACTGTACTTCAACTATTGTAATTCTATTCTTAGATTAAAAGTGTAAAAATTTTTCTGAAACCCTTTTACACAAAATAAACTACATCTTAATTAAACAGATTTAAATTTACACAATCTGCTCCACCATTTTAATATAAGTTGCTATACCATCTTTTATTTCATCCAAATAAATAAATTCATCTGCGGTGTGGCTTCGGGCACTATCGCCGGGGCCCATTTTTAACGTGGGGAAAGGCATTAATGCTTTATCACTTGTGGTGGGTGAACCATAATATCCTTTACCTAAATTAATGCCTGCTTTTACCAATGGATGATCTAATGCAATGGCTGTTGATTTCATTCTTGTTGTTCGTGGCTTAAAGGCGCTTTTTAAATTTGCCTTTAATGCTTCTAAAATTTCTTCAAAACTATATAATTCATTTACCCTTACATCAATTACAAATTTGCATTGTGCTGGCACTACATTATGCTGTTTGTTTTCTGTTTCAATTACAGTTACGGTCAATCTTGATTCGCCTAACAGCTCACTTATTTTTTTAAACTGGTAATTTCTTATCCAGTTAATATCATCCACTGCATTGTATAAAGCATTTTCTCCTTCCTTACGTGCGGCATGGCCAGCCCTGCCGGGTGCAGTGCAATCAATTACCATCAAACCTCTTTCGGCAACAGCCATTTCTAATTTTGTGGGTTCACCAACAATACCAAAATCGATATTACCCAAATACGGTAATACTAATTCAATGCCATTTACACCACTTATTTCTTCTTCGGCACTGGCTGCAAACACTACATTATATTTTGTGTTTTCATCATTATAGAAATGTAAAAAAGTGGCTATCAAACTTATCAGGCAGCCACCTGCATCGTTACTGCCGAGGCCAAATAATTTTTCTTCTTTTATTATGGGAGCAAAAGGGTCGAGAGTATAACCTTTGTTGGGCTTAACGGTATCGTGGTGTGAGTTTAATAAAATGGAAGGCTTATTTACATCGTAAAATTTATTTTTTGCATAAATATTATTGCCCACTCTTGCATGCGCTACGCCATGCTTTGTAAAAAAAGAAGCAATAATTTCTGCCGTATCATTTTCTTCTTTTGAAAAAGAAGGCGTGGCAATTAAATCTTTTAATAAGTGGAGTGCTTCGTTGTATAGTTGTTCTGGTTGCATAATTTTTTATGGTATGGGGCTTTAAGGGGTCAGACGGTTTAGAACCGTCATGACCCCTTAAAAGCCCTTAATTAAAGTACCTGTTGTTTTTTGCGTTACGTTTTGTAACAGATCGTCTGCATGGCCGATCAATACTTCTTTTACGCCACTGTTGATAGCTGCAAAAGCATTATCAATTTTTGGTAAGATGCCATCAAATATTTTATTCTCGTTTTTTAATTGCTGGTAAATTTGTTTTGTTATTAATGGTATGGCAGAATTTTCATCGTTCACATTTTCTAAAACCCCTTTCTTTTCAAAACAATAAATTAAACGAACATCATATAATTTAGATAAGGCTACTGCGATTGATGATGCGATAGTATCAGCGTTTGTATTTAATATTTGTCCTTTTCCATCATGTGTTAAAGGTGCTAACACTAATGAGAAACCTGCTTTTAGTAATACCTCTAAACTTTCAACTTTCAAATTTAAACTTTCCACATCTCCTACAAAACCAAAATCAACCCCTTCTTTAGTAACTGGTCTTTTTGTAGCAGGAATAATATTTGCATCTGCTCCTGTAAGTCCAATAGCATTGCATTGCAAGGCTTGCAGTTTTGCAACAATTTTTTTATTCACCAATCCTCCATAAACCATCGTTACCAAATCAATAGTTTCTGCATCTGTAATTCTTCTGCCATCAATATATTTCGATTCAATTCCTAATTTATCTCCAATTTTTGTTGCAATTTTTCCACCACCGTGAATTAAAATATATTTGCCCCCATCCCCTAAAGGGGAGTTATTCAACGTTTCTACTTTTTTAGCAGGGTAAGCGATTTTTGCAAAATTTATTAAAAAATTTTGGAGATTTTTCTCGTCATCAATTACATTACCCCCAATTTTAATTACGAATAGTTTTTGCTTTTCGTAATCCAGCTTAATGTCTTTTTTCAAATTGTTTACAGTTACGCCAATTTCATTTAGAACGTTTCCCAAACTATTAAACACTTCTTCATTTTTAAACCTTAAAACCGTAATACCATATTCTTTTAAATCATTTTCTCTTATTGCATCATAAATTTTAACTTCCTTATTTTCGTGATAGCCGCCATCTAATTCAATTACTAATTTTTTTTGATGGCAATAAAAATCAGCGATGTAAATTGAAATCGGATGCTGCCTTCTGAACTTTAAATGCCATTCATTGATTTTTATAGCATTCCAAAGTATTTCTTCTGCCGGTGTCATTTTTGATCTCAATTCTTCCGCTAATTCAAATAACATTGGGTTTGCTCCATAGAACATGTTGTACTTGCTCCCATCTCCTGAAGGGGAGTTATTCGAAGTTTCTGTTTCTTTATCCGGCATCTTCTTTAATTAATTATTTTCAATTTACTTATACCCGTTGAATAACTCCCCTTTAGGGGATGGGGGTTTTAGTATTTCTGCTAATACCGCCTGTGCTGCCCAAACCCGGTTACCCGCCTGCGTTGTTACCAAACTGTTTGGCCCGTCCAAAATCTCATCACTCAATTCTACATTTCTTCTTACCGGCAAACAGTGCATTACTTTTGCATTATTAGTATGCAATAATTTTTCTGGCGTAAGCATCCAAGAGGGATCGTTGCAATAAATTCGGCCATAATCAGTAAAAGTGCTCCAGTTTTTTACGTAAATAAAATCCGCATCTTTTAAGGCTTCATCCTGGTTTTGCATTATTGTAGCTCCTTTTGTAAATTGTTCGTCCAGTTCATAATCTTCCGGATGTGTTATTACAAAATCAGCTTCGCCCCATGCATTTATCCACTGGGCAAAACTGTTGGCCACACATTGAGGTAAAGGTTTTATGTGAGGCGCCCAGGTAAGAACGATTTTAGGTTTGCCCCCATCCCCTAAAGGGGAGTTATTCATCGATTCTTTAATAGTTATGATGTCTGTTAATGATTGCAGCGGATGTAGCGTTGCACTTTCTAAACTTACAATGGGTACACCAGCAAATTGCATAAATGATTGCATCACCAGTTCGCTGTAATCTTCTGCTTTATTATTTAAAGATGGAAATGCACGGATGCAAAGTATATCAAAGTACTGCCCTAAAATTGGTGCTGCATCTTTTACATGCTCTACAGTGGTGCCGCTCATTATGGCGCCTTCTTCAAATTCTAAAGCCCATCCTTCTTTATCTACATTAAAAATTATGGCTTCTAACCCTAAATTTTTTGCAGCAACCTGTGTGCTTAATCTTGTACGTAAACTTGGGTTTAAAAATAATAGCCCAATTTTTTTATCAGCACCCATATTCCTGTCGGCAAATGAATTTGACTTGTACCACAATGCTTTTGCAACCAGTGCATTGATATCAGAAACATCTTTTACTGAAATAAAATTTTTCAAATTTTTATTTTTTATTTTTTTTGAACCCAACAATATTTATTTGTTCAACTTCATTGGCGTCGCACTCTTCAACAGTATTTCTTTACTCATCTTCTTATATTCAAACCTGTATTAGTTATTCGCAACATGGCCAGACGAGGACGTCAGACCATGTTAAGCTCTATGCAAATCGCCTTTAAAAAAATATCCGCATCCGCTTTTGTAATATTTAATGCAGGTAATAATCTTATCACATTAGGCTTTGCTTCGCCGGTAAAAATTTTGTGCTTAAAAAGCAAATTCTTTTTTACTGCTGTTAATTCATCAGGTAAAACTATACCAATCATTAAACCTCTTCCCCTTACTTCTTTTATTTGCGGCATTTTTTTAAGCTCTTCTATTAAGTAACTGCCAACAGTGGCCGCATTTTTCATCAGCGCATCTTCTTCTATAATTTCTAATACCGCCAATGCTGCGGCACATGCCAAATGATTACCACCAAAAGTGGTACCCAGCATAAAATGTTTGGCCTTTAATTTTGGAGCAATTGAAATACCTGCAACCGGAAAACCATTTCCCATTCCTTTTGCCATGGTATAAATGTCTGCGTCTGCACCACTAAAATCCTGACTGTAAAATTTACCGGTACGTCCGTAACCGCATTGTACTGAGTCGGCAATGTAAATGGCATTGTACTCATTGCACAAACTTCTTATCTTTTGTAAAAAAGAATTCGTTGCAACATTTATTCCACCTACTCCCTGTATACCTTCAATAATTACTGAAGAAACAGCATTACCATTTTCATCGAAATATTTTTGCAAAGCTGCTTCATTATTAAAAGGTAGGAACACCACGTTATCAGTTTGGTTAACCGGGGCAACTATGTTTGGATTATCTGTAACTGCTACGGCTAAAGATGTTCTACCATGAAAAGCTTTACTAAATGCAACAATTTTTTTTCTGCCATTATAAAAAGAAGCCAGCTTCAATGCATTTTCATTTGCTTCGGCACCTGAGTTACATAAAAATAATTGATAGTCTTCTTTACCAGAAACTTCTCCTAACTTTTGCGCTAATAAATTTTGAATAGGAATTTTTACAGAGTTGGAATAAAAGCCTACTTTATGCAATTGCTCTTGTAACCTGTTTACATAATGCGGATGCGTATGGCCAATAGAAATAACGGCGTGGCCGCCGTACATGTCTAAATAAATTTGTCCTTTATCATCCCACACATAACTGCCCTGTGCTTTATCAATGATGATGTCGTTAAGTGGATATACGTCGAATAAATTCATGCCCCTGTCTCCGCCGCGGCGGAGAACTTAGTTTTAAAGTGAATAATTTATTTTATCAGTTTTATATTTATAACTACTTTAATGCTGTGAGACTGAGCTTGTGGAAGCCGAACCAGATTTTAAAACTAACCCGGCTTCTACAAGCTCAGCCTGACAAATTTTATATGCCGGCTGTTGTCTAAAAATAATTTGCTTTCAGTTTCAATCCCATCGTCTCTTCCAACCCAAACATCAAATTCATATTTTGAATGGCTTGTCCGCTGGCACCCTTTATTAAGTTATCAATTACCGAATGCACCACTAATTTGTTGCCCACTTTTTCTAACTGAATAATACATTTGTTGGTATTAACTACCTGTTTTAAAAAAACTGGTTCGGTTGCTACGGTTGTAAACGGGTGATCTTTATAAAAATCAGTAAATAAAACGTTCAATTCCTCTACGCTTAAATCGCATTTTAATTGAGAGCTGATAAAAATCCCTCTTGTAAAATCGCCACGCCATGGAACAAAGGAAAAATCGCCATCCACTAAAGGGGAGCTTGATTGCAACGAATTTATAGATTGCAAAATTTCTGCATTATGCTGATGCGTTAATGTTTTGTAAGC
Organism: Ferruginibacter sp.; assembly: GCA_043756235.1. Taxonomy (GTDB): domain Bacteria; phylum Bacteroidota; class Bacteroidia; order Chitinophagales; family Chitinophagaceae; genus Ferruginibacter. The sequence continues at coordinate 11,797 of JAYURK010000115.1, forward strand.
CTGTATATTATTTGCACGCCAGCTAAAATGCGATGTGGCTGCTAAACTTTGCCCGGCGCCGGTGCTGCCTGTAATGCCTGTGGTGTACACATCATTTAATAGTCCGGCTTTTGCTAAAGGCAATAAACCTAATTGAATAGCTGTTGCAAAACAACCGGGATTTGCAATATTATTTGCAGTTTTAATTTTTTCTTTTTGTAATTCTGGTAATCCGTAAACAAATTTCCGATTGCCGATTTGCGATTGTGCATTTAATCTGAAATCATTGGCTAAATCAATTATTTTAACGGGTGAAGGAATATTATGTGCTGCAATAAATTTTGCAGATTCTCCATGAGATGCACAAAAGAAAATAGCATCAACAGCTCCATTCTCTAAATTAGGGCATGACGCTACAAATTTCATATCAGTTTCTCCCACTAAATCAGCATGCACTTTACTTACAAAATTATCAGCATTGCTGCTGCTTTGTGCAAAAGCTATTTGTACACCGGGGTGATTAATCAATAATCGAATTAATTCTCCACCGGTATAACCTGCTGCTCCTATAATACCAATCTTTAAACCCCCATCCCCTAAAGGGGAGTTATTTGAAGATGAATTTTTTTTATTATTACTCATAAAAATTAAGCTTTACAGTTTAATTATTCCCGTTGTACTACTCCCCTTTAGGGGATGGGGGCGTATTAACATTGTGATAAATGCTTACCTGGTTACCAAATATTTTTGTAAAGCCTCTTACATCTTCTCCGGTAAAACCGGTGTTCATTTCTCCGTACTTACCAAACTTTGCACTCATTAAATCATTGTCGCTTTCTATACCAATAATTTGAAAATGATATGGATTGAGTTGTACAAAAACATCGCCGGTAACTTTGCGCTGGCTTTTTTCCAGGTACGCTTCTATATCCCTCATAACAGGGTCCAGTATCTGCCCTTCATGCATCCAGTTGCCATAAAATTGTGATAAAGTATCTTTCCATTGCAGCTGCCATTTGGTAAGCACATGTTTTTCTAAAGCATGATGTGCTTTTATAATTACCATGGGTGCTGCGGCTTCAAAACCTACACGGCCTTTAATGCCAATGATGGTATCACCAAC
>JAYURK010000116.1:0-39719 GCA_043756235.1 Ferruginibacter sp.
CATTACAAAAAAAGTAGCCGATAAGCTGGAAGAGATTTTTAAAACCGACCGTAAACAGTTTGAAGAAAAATGGGAAAGCCTGGGCTTATTTGTTAAGTACGGTATGATGACCGATGATAAATTTTTAGAGAAGGCCAATAAATTTCACATTTTGCAGGATGCAGGGGATAACTCCTTTTCCACCTTAGAAGAATTTCGCCTGTCAACAGAAACCTTGCAAAAAAATAAAGAAGGTAATCTGGTAATTTTATACACTACCAACCCCGTGCAGCAGGATGCTTATATAAAACAGGCTGTTGCAAAAGGGTATAAAGTGGTAAAGCTGGAAACCATCATCGACAATGGCTTTATACAGCAAATGGAAATGAAGTGGGAAAAAGTACAATTTGTAAGAGTAGACAGCGATATCACCGATAATTTAGTAGATAAGCAGGAAGGTGGCGAAAGTGTTTTAAGTAAAGACGACGAAACAAAATTGAAAGATTTATTTGGTGTAAAAATTCCGGAAATAAATGTAACGGTAGAAGTAAAAGGATTAAGTAACGATACACCACCCGTTGTTGCAACAAGGCCGGAGTTTATGCGCCGTATGAAGGACATGGCGGCCATGCAGGGTGCAGGCGGCATGGCCGCTTTTTATGCAAATATGCCCGATGAAGTTACTTTAACAGTAAATGGTAATCATGCAATATATAAAAATATTTTAGCAGAAGCCACAAAAGAAAAACAGGAAATGCTGGTACACAATCTTGCCGACCTGGCTTTACTTTCTCAAGGATTATTAAAAGGTAATAATCTTACCAACTTTATAAATCGCAGTGTAGCGCTGATGAGCTAAATATTATTAAAATTATTATTTGCCCGTTATGGTTAAAGAAAGCCGTAACGGGATTTTTTTTATTTATATTCACCAGCTAAAAAATAATTGCTGCTATTTTAAATGCCACAAACTAAAAAAAACACAATATTAATTGGAGCCGCTTATGCATTTGCAGCAGCAATAATATGGTCGGGCAATTTTATAATTGCAAAAGCGGTAGCTAATAGTATACCTCCGGTAAGTTTATCGTTTTACCGTTGGGCAATTGCAACTGTAATTATTTGCCCTTTTGCATTTAAACAATTTAAAAAAGAGACGGGTGTAATATGGCAAAATAAATGGTATATTTTTTTTGCAGCACTCACCGGCATTGCACTATTTAATACCTGTATTTATTTTGCAGGTCATCATACCACAGCCCTTAACCTGGCGTTAATTGGCACTACAACTTCTCCGGTAATTTCGGTAATTCTTGCTGCTGTTTTTCTAAAAGAAAAAATTACAGTAGTACGCATTGCCGGTTTATTAATTTGTATAACTGGTATTTTATTTCTGCTGGCAAATGGGTCAATACAAACACTGTTGCATTTACAATTCAGTAAAGGCGATGGGTGGATTTTACTGGCTGCTTTATCGTTTGCTGTATATAACACTATGGTAAAGAAAAAGCCGCTCTTCATTTCTGCAATACCTTTTTTGTTCATTCTGTTTTTTACGGGTACAATTATTTTAATGCCTTTTTATTTTTGGGAGCTTACGCAATATGCACCGGTAAAATGGAATGCCTCTCTGGCAGCAATATTATTATACATTGGTTTGGGCGCTTCGGTACTGGCGTTTTTTTTCTGGAACAAAGCTGTGGCAAACTTAGGTGCCGCAAGAACAGCATTATTCGGATATCTTATTCCTGTATTCAGCAGCATTGAAGCGGTATTGTTACTGCATGAAAAAATTACCCGGGTGCATATTGTTTGCGGCCTGCTGGTAATAACAGGGTTAATAATAGCAAACTTAAATGTGTTCAGAAATGAAAAGCCCGTTATAAATTAGGCATACATTTCATTTCCAGAATTACCGCTTCCAGATACATCATTTTTTGGGTATGATAAATTTGTTTAAACCCCACTTCTATTAATTCCTGTTTATATAAAGGGTTAACATAAATAAGGATGATGCGTCTTGGATGCAGCTCAAAACTTTCCAAAATATTTTCTGCCACGCCGCTCATTATAACGTCATCAAAAGGGTTGAACATAAAAATACAATCTACATCCCCGGCAATTTCAAAGTAAAACGCATCGTTGTTATATATTTTGTATTGCAGCTCCTTATTTTTTTCTTTAGCTTTTAAAAGATTTTTTTCTGCTGCCTGGCAAAACTCTTTTGAAAAATCTATACCGGTTACTTTATTAAAACCGTTGGCCGCTGCTACACATAACGCACGGCCTTTACCGCAACCAATATCCAAAAAATGCTGTTTGTCTTTTACAGCAGGGTGTGCTAAAATTTCTTCCAGTAAATCATAACTAACCGGCATATATATAGTAGCATGATCCGTATCAATTCCCTTTTCTTCCAAAGTTTTTAAATCATCAGCACCGGTAGTATTGATGCCATATTTTTTTTCTCCCTTAATCTCCTGCTTTAAAAGATACATACCAATTTGCAGGTTCCATTTGCGGGCTAAAAAAATAAAATATTTTATTAAAGTGAAGCTCATTTATCAATGGAGATTATACAATAAAGCTATAAAAAATATGCAGCTAAACAGCGGCGGGAGCAATGTCAATCACTTTTAATTGCAGGGTAGTATTACCATTCCACTCATTTTCATCTATTGTAAAAACTACATCTACGGCTTTATTTGTTTGCAGCAAATAAAATTTTTCAGCCAAATTAAAACCAATGCCTGTAAAAGTAAAGTTGTTTTGTTTTAATACGAACCTGATGTGCAGGTCTTTCACTATTTTAGAATAGCCGGTATCACAAACATTTTTTGCAACAAAAACGGGTCGCATGTTTTCGGGTCCAAAAGGCTCCATCTGGCAAATAATATTGTAAAAAGATTGGTGGAGGTTAGCAAAATCAACTTCGGTATCAATAATAATTTCGGGGATTAATAAATGGTCTTCTATAGTTGCAGCAACCACTGCTTCAAATTTTGCAGCAAAGGCTGTTACATTTTCGGGCAGCAGCGACATGCCTGCTGCTGCAAAATGGCCGCCGTAGCCTAACAAATGTTCCCTGCAGGCGTGTACCGCTTCGTACAAATTAAATCCCGGCACACTCCTGGCACTGCCGGCAACCACTTCGCCACTTTGGGTAAGCACCACCGTTGGGCGGTAAAATTTTTCTATCATGCGGCTGGCCACAATGCCTACCACACCTTTATGCCAGTGCTCTTTAAAAACAACGGTTGTTTTTTTATTTATAAGATTAATATCTCCGTTTATTATGGCCAATGCTTCTTCCGTAATGCTGCTGTCAGCTTCTTTGCGGTCGGTATTATCGCTGTGCAGCATTTCTGCAAAAGCCAATGCTTTTTCATATTCAGGTTCAATAAATAATTGCACGGCTTTACGGGCATCATCCATTCTGCCGGCAGCATTTACCCTTGGTGCAATAACAAAAACAACATTGTTGATGGATAATTTTTTTTGAATGCCTCCTAAGTGTATCAGTGCTTTAATGCCGGGGTTGGGATTGCTGTTTATTTTTTGTAATCCATAAAAAGCCATGATGCGGTTTTCACCCGTCATGGGCACAATGTCTGCAGCAATAGCCGTAGCAACAAGGTCCAAATAACAATAATAATGTTCTTCTTCAATATTAAAATGTTGCGCTAAAGCGGTTATCAATTTAAAACCTACACCGCAGCCGCACAATTCTTTATACGGATAATTACAATCTTTTTGTTTGGGGTTAAGTATGGCTGCTGCATCAGGAATTATTTCATCGGGCAAATGATGGTCGCATACAATAAAATCAATCCCCAAAGTTTTTGCGTAAGCAATCAGTTCTACCGATTTTATGCCACAATCTAATGAAACTATAAGGGTAAAATTATTTGCTGCGGCAAAATCAATTCCCATTTTGCTGATGCCGTATCCTTCCCGGTAGCGGTGGGGTATATAAAAGTCTAATAATTCCGGCTCGTAAATTTTGCATAAAAACTGGTACATGCAGGCCACACTGGTAGTGCCATCCACATCGTAATCTCCAAACACCAAAACTTTTTCTTTGTGCTCAAAGGCTGCAGTTATTCTTTGTACTGCTTTGCCCATATCTTTCATTAACCAGGCATCGTGTAACCCTGTAAGTTGCGGACGAAAATATTGTTTAGCCGTATCATAATTATCAATACCTCTTTGCACTAAAATGGCACATATTGTTTTACTAATCATAAGCGATTGCTGTAATGCATTCACTTTACTTTCATCTGCCTTTAATATGTTCCAGCGCTTATTCAATAAAATAATTTAATGGTAAATAAACAATAAAGTTGCTAACTGTAAAAGGTTTTATTTTTTGTTAACCAAAATTGGTGTCACGTTTTATGCACTTCAGGGTTTAATATTTTCTGTCGGTAGTGTACCGCACCAGTTTTTCCAGCGCTTGTCTTACTTCCCCGTCTTCAAACTGGTATAAAATTGCTAGCGCTTCGTCTCTGTACTGGTACATTTTTTCCGAGGCATAAGCAATACCGCCGCATGCTGTTACCGTATCAATTACTATTTTAACTTTTTGGGGATTGGTGTTTTCATTTTTAATAATATAAATGAGTTCCCTTCTTTTTTTTGCATCAATTTTATTTAGTGTATAAATCAACGGCAGGGTTAGTTTTTTTTCTTTAATATCGTTGCCGGTTGGTTTACCAATATCTTCTTTGCCATAATCAAACAGGTCATCTTTAATTTGAAAAGCAATACCGGCTTTTTCTCCAAAAAGCTTAAGCCTTGCCGTTATGGCTTCATCTTTACTGGTGCTGTACGCTCCCACAGCGCATGCAGAAGATAATAAAGAAGCCGTTTTGTTTTTTATAATCTCAAAATAAATAGCTTCTTTTAAATTTAATTTTCTTGATTTTTCAATTTGAAGCAGTTCTCCCTCGCTCATTTGTTTAACTGCATCAGAAAGTATGTGCAGGTGTTCAAAGTCATTATTACTGGTAGATAACAATAGCCCTTTAGAAAGCAGGTAATCACCCACCAGCACTGCTATTTTATTTTTCCAGATGGCGTTGATAGAAAAAAAACCTCTTCTCTCCAGGGATTCATCCACTACATCATCATGTACCAGTGTAGCGGTATGTAATAACTCCACCAGGGCAGCAGCACGATAGGTACTTTCGTTAATGTTACCGGCTAATTTAGCACTTAAAAAAACAAACATCGGTCTTAACTGCTTGCCCTTACGTTTAATGATGTATTTCATTATTCTGTCAAGCAAGGGCGTGCTGCTTTTAACAGCTTCGGCAAATTTTTTTTCAAAAATGTTAAGTTCTTCTCCAATAATATCAGTTACAAATTTCATAAAAAATAAGGGCAATATAAGTCATCAAAATCCCCTGTCAAACTATTTTTAAATTTCCGCGTTTTTAAATTTCAAAAAAATAATCAGGGTTAAAAAATTAAATATTTTATGTTTGAAGCATCGAATAAGTTGAATATGATGTCATTAGCAATATAAGTGCACAAGATGCGAATTATATGTTAACCCAAATTTATTGTTAAAAAATTTTGGTTTAATAAAGGGCATTCAATACTTTTGCATTAAATCAACTCGTACACATTTAGAAATTTTATTAATTATTAAGTTATGACAAGCAAAAAGTACAAAATCTTATTAGGCGCTTTATTGTTCCTTAGCCTTGGGGCTTTCGCCCAGGTTGGTGGAACTGGAAGCGTTTACGATTCATCTGTTATTCCGGCTAAGCAAATGCCGCAGGCAAATGAATTCTGGAACAAATCTTACAATTTTCCAGCTAAACCACGTAACATGTGGGAAGTGGGTGTATCTACCGGTATTTTTACCATAAGCGGAGATTTACCTGCAAAAGTTTTAACTGCTCCTAATGTAGCAGTACACGTAAGAAAAGCATTTGGTTATGTTTTCTCTTTAAGGTTGCAGTACCTGTACGCAACTGGTAAAGGAATGCATTTTGCCGAATCTTATAATTACGCAAAAAATCCGGCATGGGCTTCGCGTTACAATGCCCAAACTGTTCTTCCCGGTAATCCTGTAAGAACTGGTTACACCGTTCCTGCAAGAGGAAATGCACAGGATAAAGTGTTTTACAACTACAAAGCCAAAGTGCAGGATTTAGGTTTACAGGGTATTGTTACTTTAAACAATATTCGTTTTCACAAGCAAAAAACTGCCATGATCATTTATGGTGGTGGTGGTATTGGTGCAACTTTGTACCACACAATGGTTAACGCTTTAGATGCTGGTAATAATCCTTACTATGGTTTATTCAATGGTATTACCAACACTACTTACAAAAATCGTAAAGATGTGTTGAAAGCTTTAAAAGACGGAATGGATAAAACCTACGAAACAGAAGCTGACAATCAGGGAACACGTCGTCCTAAAATTGGAAAAAATACTTTGAAGCCTTCTGGTACTGTATTAGCCGGTGTTGCCTTTAAATTAGGTAAAAGAGTTAATTTAGCTATTGAAGACAGGTTAACAATTGTTAAAGATGATTTGTTAGATGGACAGCGTTGGCAGGAGCAAGCTGCAGGTGATGCAGTTTTAACCCGTGATTATGATTCTTATAACTACTTATCTGTAGGTTTAAACTTTAACCTTGGCGCAAAATCTGTTGAGCCATTATGGTGGTTAAATCCTTTGGATTATGCTTACGACGAATTAATGAACCACAGAAATGTAAAGATTCCAAAAATGGAATGTCCGGATGCTGATGGTGATGGCGTTTGTGATCATTTAGACAGAGAACCAAATACACCAGCTGGTTGCAATGTTAACACTCATGGTGTTACTGCTGATACAGATGGTGATGGTGTACCTGATTGTAAGGATAAGCAATTAATTACTCCAACAGAATGTCAACCAGTTGATGCTGATGGTGTAGGGAAATGCCCAGAGCCTGAGTGCTGCAAAAATGGTACAGGTGGTGGCGGTGGACCCGAGTGTGCCACTGATTACCCAAGTGTATCTTTTAAAGGTAACACTGCTGCTTTAAGTGCAGATGCAAAAGCTATGTTAGCTACAGTTGCTTCTAAATTAAAAGCCAGCCCTAATTGTAACATTACAATTACAGGCTATCCTGAAACTTCTAAAGCTTCTCAGGCTAATTGCCAGAGAAGAGTAGATGCTGCTAAAAATTACCTTGTTGAAAAAGAAGGTATCAGTGCAGACAGGATCACAACTAATTGCGAAATTGGTGGTGGCGATAAAAATACTATTGACATAAAATCTAATTAATACCGATTTTTAAGTTTTTCACTTTTTGCTCAATGATAGCCCTTCCGTTTTCGGGAGGGCTTTTTTTTTGACACTATCTTTAAAGCGGGTTAATTGGTAGATAGTGAAGATGTTTATTTACGCTAATGGTTCTATCTTATTGTTACTCATCTTATTTATCAAACTCTTAACGGCTATTTTTTGGCTGACGCTATTTTTACCGGCATATTTGAGTAAATTCCTTTAAATTTGCAATCCTTTATATGAGAGTAACAAAAATTGTACTGGCCGCCCTTTTTTTATTAACCCTTGCAACATCCTGCAATAAGTATAATAAAATATTTAAGAGCAAAGATTACGAGTACAAACTTAAAATGGCAGATGAGCTGTACGCTAAAAAGAATTACAAAATAGCCCAGCAATTATACGAAGAGTTATTTCCTGTGTTTAAAGGCACAGTTAAGTTTGAAGAATTGTATTATAAATATGCCTACTGCTTTTATTATATGAAAGATTACCAGCAGGCGCAGTCGTTGTTTAAAGGTTTCTTAGAAGTTTTTCCTAACAGCCCCAAAGCAGAAGAAGTTGATTATATGCATGCGTACTGTTTTTATAAACAATCGCCAAAGCTGGAGCTGGAACAGGTAAATACTACTAAAGCAATTGGCATGATGCAAACCTTCATTAATACGCACCCCGGCTCGTCGCGGATTAAAGAGGCAATGGAAATTATTGACTTAAGCAGGATAAAGCTGGAGCAGAAAGAATACCGCTCTGCAGAATTGTATTATAATTTAGGCCAGTTTCGTGCGGCCGCTCTTGCTTATACAAATCTTATAAATAACTATCCTGAATCTAAAAGTGGAGATGAATACAAGTTGAGGATAATAAAGTCTTATTACAAATTTGCAAAGCTTAGCTTTGAGGATAAACAAATCGAGCGTTTTGAAAAAGTGATCAGTGAATACCAGGATTTTGCAGACCGTTTTCCGGAAAGTAAATTATTAAAAGAAGCAGAAAGTTACAGTAACCTTAGTCAAAATAATATTAAAGTAATAAAAAATGAGCAAACTACGTCGTCAGTTAGGCAGTAATACCAGCAGTGTTGTAGAACCTAAAAGTTTATACGACATTAAACAAAAAACAGGTAATGTGTACGAATCTATTGCCATTATTGCAAAGCGTGCAAACCAGATAAACATTACCATTAAGGAAGAATTGCATAATAAATTGGAAGAATTTGCAAGCCATACCGATAGCCTGGAAGAAATTCATGAGAATAAAGAGCAGATAGAAATTTCTAAAGCGTATGAGCGTATGCCCAACCCGGCATTATTGGCAACTACAGAGTTTATGGAAGATAAAGTTTACTTCCGCAGAAATGATGAAGACCTGTTTAGTTAATTATTAATTAGCAATTTTATTAACAGAAGATGTTATAATTTTAACCCGTCACACCACCAGGTGCGGCGGGATTTTTTATGTTAAAAGGAAAAAAAATTTTATTGGGTGTTACCGGAAGTATTGCTGCTTACAAAACCGCTGTTGTAGTGAGGTTATTGGTAAAGCAGGGGGCAGCAGTAAAAGTAATTATGACAACTGCAGCCAAAGATTTTGTTACGCCGCTGTCTTTATCAACGCTTTCTAAAAATGAGGTACTTACGGATATTGCTGATAACAATACATGGGCTAATCATGTAATGCTGGGTCGCTGGGCCGATGTAATGTTGATTGCACCTTTAAGTTGCAACACACTTGCCAAAATGGCCATTGGCCTTTGCGATAACTTATTAATGGCTGTTTACCTTTCAGCCAATTGCCCTGTAGTGGTGGCGCCAGCAATGGACGAAGACATGTGGCTGCATGCAGCCACAAAACAAAATTTACAAAAGATTGCCGGCTTTAATAATTCAATTATACCTGTAACCAAAGGTGAGCTGGCCAGTGGCTTGGTTGGTGAAGGCAGAATGGCCGAGCCTGAAGACATTGTAAATTGGTTGAATAATTTTTTTGAAAACAAACAAGAGTTAAAAGATAAAAAAGTATTGATTACTGCCGGGCCAACTTACGAAGCCCTGGACCCGGTTCGTTTTATCGGTAATCATTCCTCGGGTAAAATGGGTATTGCTATTGCAGCAGAAATGAAAAACCGGGGAGCAATAGTTACTTTAGTTTTAGGGCCTTCCAGTATTTCAGTGCCGCAAAATATAGAGGTAATAAAAGTGAAATCGGCGGATGAAATGTATACCGCATGCCTCAGCAAGTTTGAGCACACGGACATTGCAGTGATGAGTGCAGCTGTTGCAGATTATACTCCTGTTAACATCGCACCTGAAAAAATAAAAAAAAATGAAAACAGTTTTACACTCGAGCTCACCAAAACGAAAGATATTTTAAAAACACTGGGCCAAAAAAAGAAGCCTGATCAATTACTTGTTGGTTTTGCTTTGGAAACCAACAATGAAAAGGAATATGCCCTTAAAAAATTGCAATCTAAAAATGCGGATCTTATTGTATTAAATTCTTTAAATGACAGCGGCGCAGGTTTTGGACACGACACTAACAAAATCACTATTTTTGATAAAGAGGGTAACGAATATATTTTTGATACAAAACCAAAAACCGAAGTGGCAAAAGATATTGTAAACACCATCGTTAAATTATTATATGCGTAAACTAATTTTAATAACAGCTTTTGCAATGCTTGCCCTGCAGGTGCAGGCGCAGGAACTTAAAGCTACGGTTAGTGTAGTAAGCAACCAGGTGGGTAATGCTGTAAATGCAAGTGTGTTTCGTACTTTGCAAACAGCATTGAATAATTTTATGAATAACCGCAAATGGACCGCCGATAATTTTTTGCCCAACGAAAAAATACAGTGCAACTTTTTACTAAATCTGGAACCCACCGCCGATCTAAATGTGTACAATGCTACATTAACAATACAGGCAGCACGGCCAATTTACAACACCTCATATCTTTCCCCAATTATTAATTACAGGGATGAGGGCATTACTTTTAAATACACCGAATTTCAGCAACTGGAATTTAATGAAAACAGGGTATCAGGTTCAGATGCACAGGTATCAAACCTTACAGCAGCTTTTGCCTATTATGCTTATATGATTTTAGGATTTGATTACGATTCCTTTTCTCCACGGGGCGGCGATGTGTATTTTCAAAAAGCACAAAATGTTGTAAACAATGCGCCAGATGGACGTGGTATTACCGGATGGAAAGCATTTGATGGGGTACGCAACCGTTACTGGCTTGTAGAAAATATGCTTAACAGCCGCTACACCATTATGCATGATGTGTACTATAATTATTACCGTATGGGTATGGACAAATTTTATGAAGATGAAAATACTGCACGTGCCGAAGTGATGAATGTGTTAAACCTGCTCAACAACTTTAATACAGAAAATCCTAATAAAATGATCAACCAGTTTTTCTTCCAGGGAAAATCAACAGAGCTGGTAAAACTTTTTTTAAAAGCACCGCAGCAGGATAAAGCCAGGGCATCGGAATTATTGCAAAAGATGGACATTACCAATGCCAATAAATATAAAGACGAATTAAAATGACGGTGCAAAAAATGATAGCCTGCAGTGCATTGCTCTTTTTATTTTCCTGTAAAGAAAAAAAAAATACGCCGGCAGGAATTTTAGAACCTGCAAAAATGCAAAAAGTTTTTTGGGATGTGTTACGTGCCGATGCATTTGCATATAATTTTGTAACAAAAGATTCTTCAAAAAATGCGGAAGCCGAAAATATAAAACTGCAGCAACAAATTTTTGCTGTACATAAAATATCTAAAACCGATTTTTATAAAAGCTATGATTATTATCTCAATAATGCCATATTGTTACAACCACTTTTAGACAGTATGATTGCAAAAGCAGAACGCAATAAATACAGTGACACCAGAGGTAAATCTCTTATAAATAAGGATTCTTTAACCACTCAATGATATGAACAAGGTTTATACAAACGCAACAGAGGCAATTAACGATATAAAAGATGGTGCAGTTATTATGCTGGGTGGTTTTGGATTATGTGGCATCCCCGAAAATTGTATTGCTGCATTGGTACACAAAAAAATTAAAGACCTTACCTGTATCTCAAATAATGCCGGTGTAGATGATTTTGGTATTGGATTAATGCTGCAGCAAAAGCAGGTTAAAAAAATGATTGCTTCTTACGTTGGCGAAAATGCAGAATTTGAAAGGCAATTATTAAGCGGCGAGTTGGAAGTAGAGTTGATACCGCAGGGAACATTGGCCACAAGATGTATGGCTGCGGGATATGGAATGCCTGCAATTTTTACACCTGCAGGCGTTGGTACAGAAGTAGCGATCGGTAAGGAAACAAGAATCTTTAATAACAAAGAATATTTAATGGAGTTTGCGTTTGATGCAGATTTTGCTATTGTAAAAGCATGGAAAGGAGATACAGATGGTAATTTAATTTATAATGCTACCGCCAGAAATTTTAATCCTTTAATGGCAATGGCCGGCAAAATTACTATTGCAGAAGTAGAAGAGCTGGTACCCGCCGGCGAATTGGATCCCAATCAAATTCATACGCCGGGCATTTATGTACATCGAATTTTTAAAGGAGAAAAATACGAGAAAAGAATTGAACAAAGAACGGTAACCCCTAAACCTCTAATCCCCTAAACATCTAAACAATAAACACCTAAACCTCCTCTTCAACCATGGCATTAACCAAAGAACAAATAGCGCAGCGTATTGCACAGGAGTTACAGGATGGCTTTTATGTAAACCTGGGTATTGGTATCCCAACCCTTGTTGCCAATTATATTCCTGCAGGCATTAATGTAGTTTTACAAAGCGAAAATGGATTACTGGGTATGGGCCCTTTTCCGGTTGAAGGAAACGAAAATGCAGATTTAATTAATGCCGGTAAACAAACTATTACCACAGTAGCCGGTTCAGCCTTTTTCGACAGCGCCTTGAGTTTTGGAATGATACGTGCCGGTAAAGTTGACCTTACTGTTTTAGGTGCAATGGAGGTAAGTGAAAATGGCGATATCGCTAACTGGAAAATACCGGGTAAAATGGTAAAAGGAATGGGCGGTGCAATGGACTTAGTTGCCGCCGCAAAAAATATTATAGTTGCTATGATGCATACCAACCCAAAGGGCGAAAGTAAATTATTGCCCCGCTGTACGCTGCCATTAACCGGCAAAAACTGTGTAAAAAAAATTGTTACGGAATTAGCTGTGCTTGAAATTACAGCAGCGGGCTTTTTATTATTGGAGAGGGCACCCGGTGTAACAGTTGAAGAAATTATCGCTAAAACCGCAGGAAAATTAACTGCTGCTGCTACTGTTAAAGAAATGATTTTTTAGTGCTTACAGAATTACTGCCTCAATCTTACAACATTCCTACATTTATTTTTTAGCCGAACTCTCACTGTTTTCATTTCGTATATTTATATCCCCTGTATGTGGTTTTTGTAACCACTAAAATATTTTTTTGAAAAAGACCATCCGTATTGCGCTTCGTGTAATGGCAGTGGCTGTTGCATTACTTATACTTACATGGGTTATTTTGTGGGCATACATTACTTATAATAATGAAAGCTTGACCGATAAAGTAAAAGCCGGTATCAACAAACAATTAAAAGGTAAAATAGAAATTGGTAAATTATCCACCAACTTCTTTTATAATTTCCCCAACATTGCTGTAAGACTTAATAACGTAAGCATTAAAGATTCGTTGTGGAGTATGCACCACCACGAATTTTTAAAAGCAGAAAATATTTATGCCAAGCTGCAATTTTTCAGTATTTTTTCCGGCAAACCAAACGTGTCAAAAGTTACGGTTGACAATGCAGTACTTTATTATTACACCGATACTGCAGGCGTATCAAATCTTGTAAAATCGGATGAGCCCGCTGCAGAAAGTAAAGGAGGAAATATACCGGCACTTGAATTTAAAAATACACGGGTAATATTCGATTACCCCGGCCGCAATAAATATCATGATATTGTATTAAATAAAATGGAATGTAAAATTGTAACTAACGACAGCGGTCAATCGGTAAAAATAAAAATGGACGCATTTGTGCATGGCCTTGGATTTAATACCACCAAAGGCAGTTATTTAAAAGAAAAAAAGTTATCAGGTAATTTTGTGCTGCAGCTGACAAAAGCAAAAGATATTCTTTTTAATAACGTTAAACTTATAATAGATAAACAACCCTTTATTTTTTCAGGAAATTTCAGCACTGCGCAAAAAACTTTTTCTCTTGCCCTGCAAACAAAAAAAATTGATTTTAAAAAAGCGGTGAGTTTGTTAACCCAGGGCACACAACAAAAATTTGCTGCCTTTAATATTTTGCAGCCCGTGGATATTTCGGCAGCATTAAACGGCCCCACCATCTATAAATCTATCCCGCTTGCCAACATAAATTTTACAGTGAAAGATGCAACAATTGAAACGCCGGTGGCACAATTTACAGGATGCACTTTTAAGGGAATTTTTACCAATGAAATGGATGCTGCAAAACCCCGTACGGATGATAATGCACAACTGAGTATTAAAGATTTTACTGCTGGCTGGGAAAATATTTTACTAACTTCAAAAAAAATAGAAGTCTCCAATTTGCTGCAGCCTTTTTTAAAATGTGATTTGCATTCTGAATTTGAGCTTACTGCATTAAACGATTTAACAGGAAGTAACAGCATGCAATTTGAAAAAGGCGATGGAGAAATGAATTTAAGCTATGCCGGCTCTTTAATAGATGGTGATACTGTACCAACAGTAATGCAGGGTAATATCCGCCTGCGAAATGCAGCAATAAACTATGTGCCCCGTAATATTACCCTAAATAAAATGCAGGCAAATTTTGTTTTTAAAAATAAAGATTTAATTATTGAACAACTGGATGCACAGGCTGGCACTACAGTTTTAAATATGAATGGCTCCATTAAAAATTTAACGGAACTTATTTATCCGCATCCGGAAAAATTGGTGTTGGAATGGAACATCGCTACCCCTAATCTGGACCTTGATAATTTTATGAGCTTCCTGGGTAAAAAAGCTTCCCGTAAAACTCAAAAAAAATCAATGGGTGGTAATAAGCTTAACCGTATGGCTAATAAGATAGACAGTATGCTGGAGTATGGCACTGCTAACTTAAACATAAAAGCTGCCAGGCTGAATTATAAAAAATTTACCGCCACAAATTTTACTACTTCAGTTTCGCTGTTGCAAAATAAAATTATTTTAAATAATGCAAGATTAAATAATGCAGGTGGCAGCATGGCGATAATCGGTTCAATAAACGATGCCGGTGCAGCAAATGCAGTAAACCTGCAAACCACTATCAGCAACGCCGATATACCTTCGCTCTTTGCTTCCTTTAATAATTTTGGGCAGGATGCTATTACCAGCCAAAATATGAAGGGTCAGTTATCGGCTACAGTAAATTTGAATGCGATGCTATCCGATAAAGGAGTAGTTAACCCCAACAGCCTTAACAGCAATATAAATTTTAGTGTAGTAAATGGTGAGCTGAATAATTTTGAACCGCTGCAAAAAATTTCAGCATCTGTATTTAAAAAGAGAGATTTTTCAAGCATACGTTTTGCAGAGTTAAATGATAAGCTGCGGGTAAACGGCAGCGCAATTGCATTCGACAGGATGGAAATACGCTCTAATGTATTTACCATGTTTGTAGAAGGTTTGTACGACACCAAAAAGGGAACCGATATCAATATAGAAGTACCATTGAGCAATCTTAAAAAAATTGACGATGATGAAGAAGTAATTAAAAAAGGAAAAACCGGAGCTAAAATAAGATTGCGTGCTCAAACCGGCAACGATGGAAAATTAAAAGTAAGCTGGAATCCTTTTAATAATGGTAAAAAAGAAAAAAATAAAGAACCGCAAAAAGAAAAAAATAAAGAGCGGTAAATATTAAAATAATTTAAGTCCGTGATAACCTATAAGTGTAAATAAAATACAGCGGCAGGCCACACCCACACAACACCAGGCAACTAACTTTTTAATGTTGGCATTTAAACCTGCACCCACAGCAATGCTTACGGGTGCACCAACCGTCATGGTTCCAAAAAAACCTAAACCCACAATGCCGTATTTATTCCATATTTTATGTACCAGCGGATGGCTGTCTTTTTTTGCAGTAGCGGGTTTGTTTTTGTAAAAATACGCACGGATCTTGTCGCCTAAAAATGCCGCCACAAACACTCCAATTATCCCCCCTGTTAAAGTGGCAAAAAATATTATCCATGGCGATAAGCCAAAAGCAAAGCCGGCAGGTATTGCAGCGTAAATTTCAAAAGTGGCCAGGGCTGCTACTGTTAGTATTTTAAAAAACATATTACTTAGGGTACTAATTTTGTGAGGCACAAAATTAGGTTTAAGGGCTTAATTTGCGCTGTTAAATAAAATTTATTTTATGTTAACATCTGGGATTTTGTTGCAACGGTTGTGATTTGCTTTCAAACATTGTACTAACTTAGTTCTTTAACAACGTAAGGGTTTGATAGTTTCGCAGGGTTGCGGTTGTGATTTGCTTTCAAACATTGTACTAACTTAGTTCTTTAACAACTTAGCAGAGAATACATCGCCATAGTAAAGCGTTGTGATTTGCTTTCAAACATTGTACTAACTTAGTTCTTTAACAACTGATGCAGCAAGACCGCTATACTGCGTATGTTGTGATTTGCTTTCAAACATTGTACTAACTTAGTTCTTTAACAACTTGTTTTGATATTATGTCACTCCGGCTAACGTTGTGATTTGCTTTCAAACATTGTACTAACTTAGTTCTTTAACAACTTTTGCCGAATAAAAGCCCGCTGTTGCTACGTTGTGATTTGCTTTCAAACATTGTACTAACTTAGTTCTTTAACAACCGATAGTTTTTTCGCCGCTGCTACTGTATCGTTGTGATTTGCTTTCAAACATTGTACTAACTTAGTTCTTTAACAACAAATTTCATCAGCACAAATACCTTTTGATGGTTGTGATTTGCTTTCAAACATTGTACTAACTTAGTTCTTTAACAACTTTAAGTCAAACATTAAGAAGCACTGAAGAGTTGTGATTTGCTTTCAAACATTGTACTAACTTAGTTCTTTAACAACGGCACATAGCCATGCCAATTCGGATATTACGTTGTGATTTGCTTTCAAACATTGTACTAACTTAGTTCTTTAACAACGGATTCTATGAAAATTACAACGCTGCAAAGTTGTGATTTGCTTTCAAACATTGTACTAACTTAGTTCTTTAACAACTTTTAAAATATCATGATTTACCGATGGATAGTTGTGATTTGCTTTCAAACATTGTACTAACTTAGTTCTTTAACAACTTTCATTTACTACACCAGCATTATGTACATGTTGTGATTTGCTTTCAAACATTGTACTAACTTAGTTCTTTAACAACCACGTTTTGCAAGCGAAGTTTTAAGCAGTGGTTGTGATTTGCTTTCAAACATTGTACTAACTTAGTTCTTTAACAACATCCTTTAAATGGAAAGATGTACACGCCGTGTTGTGATTTGCTTTCAAACATTGTACTAACTTAGTTCTTTAACAACACCCTGGCGCAACAACTGTAAGCAGTGTTAGTTGTGATTTGCTTTCAAACATTGTACTAACTTAGTTCTTTAACAACTTTCAGGTTATAGAAAATTTACGGGCTGCTGTTGTGATTTGCTTTCAAACATTGTACTAACTTAGTTCTTTAACAACCGGATAGCTTTGTTTTTATAGCAGCTTCTTGTTGTGATTTGCTTTCAAACATTGTACTAACTTAGTTCTTTAACAACTGGCTTGGCTGAAAGGCTTATTGGTATTGATTCTACCTTTAAAATCAGGAATAAAAAAATGGCTTTAGGTTGATTTTTCTATTCCTGAATTATGCAAAAAAGTTGTTGTTAAAAATGATAAAAGCCTGCTGGTTTATTAGCCTGCAGGCTTTTTAACGTAATAAATGTATTTGGCTTTAGTGAAACAATTGGGCAACTCCTTCTCCCGATAAAAAATCGGGATGATAATCAAAACATTTCTAATTGCTGCACCGGCGGTTGGGTGCTTACAGGTTTGTGGCCATGAAAAATTTCCATCATACCAAACTGCTTATCGGTAATGCACATAATGCCTACATGCCCATGCTCGGGTAATATTTTCTTTACCCGTTTTATATGTACATCCGCATTTTCCCGGCTGGCGCAGTGCCGCATATAAATACTAAACTGAAACATCTGAAAACCATCCTTCATAATGTTTTTGCGAAACAGGGCAGCTACCTTACGCTCCTTTGCGGTTTCTGTTGGCAGGTCGAAAAATACAAGTACCCACATAATACGGTATGCATTTAAACGGTTATACATAATTTATCTTGCTGTTTATCTCAAGCGCATTTACTAAACTGCCCGGCACCGGCACAAAAGCACAGGCGAATTAACCGCTGTCAACTTTTGTAATAATCTTCCGCAGATTCTTCGCTGCGCTCAGGATGACAGCAGCATTTTTACATTTGTACAAAGCCAACTTTTATTCCATCACCGGGTATAAAATTTTTCGTTGCGTTCCTTCAAAACATTTACTTAACGATGCGGTAGTTTTTTGCACTGCTACCATCAACGGGCTTTTTTCATTATTTATTATTACATCCATTGCAGGTATATTCAGCAGGTCTTTTTTCATTGATGGGGTAAGCTCTAAAAATTTTCCATTAAGGTGTACAATATTTACTACTACTTTATCTATAAAAGGCCGGTAAGGTTCCATGATATCATCGGCAAGGCAGTAAGCATTATATTGATTTTTATGAAAAATGCCCAGTGTTGGTAACATGCCGCTTGCCACAATGCTGCGGGCAACCACTGCTCTTAAAATGGAGTAGCCATAGTTTAATAAATTATTTGGTGGTGCCGCTTCACGGTCTCTTCTAAATGCTAAAAAATCAGGAAAAATATTTTTCCAGTAATACGCTGCCGCTACAGCCTCGTGGTTTTCGCTGTCGCCGCTTTTTACTTCGCTGGCCCAGTTACGCATATTTTTTACTGGCACTTTTATACTTTCTAATAAAGTTGCCTGGTTATTTATTTTGCAGCTTACCGTTTGTTGCCACAATTGTTTTTTAAGTGGCACTGTTGCTTCTATCTGCGCCTGAAATTTGGCGCTTTGTAAACTATGGCCATCTAAATTTAATAACAGGCCGGTGGGGTGGTGGCGGTTATCGCAGGTTATAAAGGCCACATTATTATCTAACAGTTTTGCAATTAATGCCTGGCTAATGGTTATTTGCTGATGGTCTATAATTAAAACCCCAATATCTTCTATAGGTACCGTTTTAGTTTCTTCGGGCAGTGGCTGACCGTTTACCAGCTCTGTTGGCAATACAATAACCAACTGTTCATTTGTTGTTTTAAGATAAGCAGGGTTGCCAAAGTAAAGGGTGCGTTTAATCATTGCAGGTGTAACTGGGGTTTAATAAATTAATGGCTTACTTTCCTATTCTGGCTTTGGCATTGCTGATTGCTTTTTGCAGTTTTTGCTTAATTATTTTGGCTTCAGGCATTTCGGTTGCATAGTTGGCTATACGTATCCTTTTTTCATCTATCATTAAAAGTTCCATTATTTCTTTTTTATTATCTGCACATAATATTAAGCCAATGGGTAATGCTTCATGCTGCCGCATTTCGTATTTTTCCAACCAGCGTAAATACAATTCCATTTGCGATTTATAGCTGTGTTTAAATTTGCCCAATTTTAATTCTATAGCCACCAGCCTGTTTAATCCTCTATGATAAAAAAGTAAATCCAGTGTATAATCTTCTCCATCAATTATCATCCTTTTTTGGCGGCTTAAAAAAGCAAAATCATTGCCAATTTCAATAATAAATTTTTGCAGCTCTATTATTATCGCAGTTTCTAAATCTTTTTCGCTGTACACATCTTTAAGGTCTAAAAAATCTAATAAATAGTGATCTCTAAATACAATGTTTTCTGTAAATTTCTTTTGTGTTTGCAGTTGTTGTAACTCTTGCTTAATTAGTTTTTCCGGCTTTTTACTTAAGGCAGTTCTTTCGTACAGCATACTGTTAATGCGGTCTCTCAGCTCTCTTACATTCCAGTGTTCTATTTTACAAAGCTCCGTATAGTAACGTCTTGCGGTATCATTTTTTACATTAGTTAGTTCTATAAAATGGCTCCAGCTTAAAAGTGGCGACAGTGTCGCCACAATCTTTATTTTAGAAAATGCTTTATAAAATCTTCGTACCCGGTGTAAAGACGATGTAGTGTATCCTTTACCAAATTGATTTATTAAAAGTGGCGACAGTGTTGCCACAATCTCTAAACCATAAATTTCATCAGTGCTGGCAAGGGTTTCATCAATATGTTTACCTATCTGCCAGTTAAGCATGGTAAGCTCCTGGTTTACGCTGCGGCTTAAATTTTCTTTACTGGTTGTAATTAATGCAGCAATTTGTAAAAACAGTTTTTTACTTTGTTGTTGTATTATTTTTTTAGATGTTGCAGTAATTTTTTTCATTAATACTATTTTAATACAATTGCATTACTTAATAATACTGGCAACAGTAATATTTTTGTAAGGGGCATTTGCTGGGTGCCTCATTGTTATTATTTCAATATTTGCTATCGGTATTGTTTTTGTTTCGCTTTCATTGCTTTCAAAAACTAACTGTTTAATTTTTTTTTAAGATAAATAGGGTTGCCGAAGTAGAGGGTGTGTTTGATCATAAGTTTTAGATTTAGTATTCTCCCACTTTTACTATATCTCCAATATGGTTAAGGCGAACTTTGATCATTGTTTGAATAGCATTTAACCCGAGCTGTGGTTTGAAGGCAATTCCTATTAAATCTTTTTTCTCATCAACGGTAGTTTCCAAATGGTGTCGGAAGAAATAATTTTTACTTGCGATCTTCTGTATCCTAAACAAATTCGGACTTATCAATTTTTTATTTTTTACATCCAACAAATCAATTCCTTTAGGATCAAAACCTGTCGTTTCATTAGGAAATACAAAGTATTCATTTTGTTTCATGGTAAATTGAAACTCCCAGCCCAGACTTTGGTTGTATGTTTTGTCAATTATGGGTAGCCCAGCATTAACCAACTGAACTGCATCAAACAGTGATATTACTCTTTCTTGGAATTTGCCTTCCCCATCTCTATAAATTGCTACGTGGTGGTTATTACCTGTACTCACAAATGAACTTGGTATTCTATTGCCATTATCATCCAAAATTTCATTTCCCAAATGATTTTTTTTGTAGTGCAACGCTTCTGCATTTTTTACACCACTGATGGTTACACGTTTGATGGAAATGCCTTTTGCTTTGTTTAGCCAAATAGGATTTTTATCTAAATCTGCAAAGGCTTTTTTAGCATCATTTTTATGCTCTTTTAATCTTGCGTATAGTATCTCCTTTACTTTATCATCTATTACTTTTTCTATACTTTTTTCATCCTTAAAATTTTCGGGAGTTACATCTTTTCTGATAGAGTAATCTTCTTCTAACCAGGTTAAATTCACCTTCTCCGGTAGCATTTCAATGTTTGTGTTATCTAAGAAAATTGGATTTTTTGATAAAGCATTTTTCCCTGTAAATGCTTTTTTAGGATCATTCCCATTTTCTCTCAGTCGCTGCAACAATAATTTTTTATACAGAGGGTTACTCACTTTTTGTGTTGTAGCTTCATCTAATTTTCCTCCTACAGTTTCTTCTTTATTTACATAATATTTATACTTGCCGTAAATAGTTTCTTTATGTAATTGTCCCCTTGGGGTAAGTGTTAATTGTGCTTTATCCTTTCCTGCAATTTTATTTTTGTTTTTAGTAACTACTTTATTTTTCGCTTTGTGAGATACAAGCACATTTTCCAAATGCCACTTTGCCTGTTCTCTAAAATTTGGAATGGGTAAATTGAATTTTCGCTTACTGTTTCCTTTATCGTCTTTTACTGTATAGGTTTCTTTTGTTTCAATGCCAATGATATTATCATGCTCCTTATGCTCCTCATTTTTACGTGCATTTAAAAAGTTGAGAAATTGAATATGGCTGTGTTTGGTAAAAGCTACGGTTAAAGCATCCATTGCATGATGACGGTGGTCGTTTCGTTTACTCCAATCTACAATGCGTTCTTTAAAACTCCCATCTTTTTTCTCTACCATTTCTGTTAAGCCTAGCTTTTTAAATTTGTCAAAATTGAGTTCCTGCATAATATTAATCAGATCCCAGTCTTCCCTAAGTTTATCAGTAACGCTTCCTGTAGTAGGAGTTACTACACGGCATATTTCATACAACATATTTCTTGCTTTCTTAGCAATGTATTGACTATCACGCAAATCCCTTTCTATAAAACCATCTCCAATTTCGGATTCTTTTTTCAGCAGTTTTTGATATTTCGCTTTTGATATCCCATCTTCTTTATTTTTTTTGCCTTGCTCAAAAAGTAATTCAATTCTCGATTTGTATTCTTCCAGTTTTTCATTTCCAAATTTGCTTTCTATATAACCGAAAGCTGTCTTGTTCCCTTTGTCAATATTGTCTTTTCTAAACACAACAGTTTTATTAGAAAAGCTATCATCAAAAACTCTCGATTGAGGAATGATGTGTTCAATATCAACTTGTTTGCTAAATAATATTTCTCTTGGAATATAAATATTGGTATATAAGTCTTTGTAGCCATTATTCTTTAATTCTTCATATAACTTATACCTGATAATATCATTACGGGTAGGGTTTTTAATGCCAAATTCACTTTGTAAAAGTTTGAATATTTTGTCATGTATTAGTTTGGCCGCATTAATATTGGTTGTCATTTCTGCACGTTCCTTAGCATTCTTTTTTAATTCACGAGCCAACTCTATTCTTATTTCATCAAATTTAAAATAGTTAATAATATTTCCATCAGCATCTTTTTCGCTGTTGGTTTCTATGATGGTGTTTATAACATTAACTGCCTGGTTTAATATTTTTTCTACAACAGGATTGCGTAAACTATTTTTCTTCAATAACTCCAATTTGTCTTTTAGCGGACGATTGGCTATTTCGTCTTTAGTTAAAGAGGATGCTGAATGTCTGTACCCGACTTCTAAACAAGCTTTATCATAATGCAATTCTTGAATGAAAGGATAAATCTTGCGCATGGCTTTGCTGCTTAAACTCCCATAGTCGTCCGATAAGGCTACACTTGCTAAAATTTGCGAATGCTCTTTTTTAAACCCAAATTTTTTGTTGAGCAATTCATACAATTTATCATTGCCGCTTGAAGAGTTATCGCCTTCGTAAGAGTATAATAGGTGCCATAACTGATATGATGCTTGCTGCTCAAATGCTTTGCCATCTAATTCTGCATTAAATTCTAAAATTTCGGTATTAATTTTCAATACTTCAAAAATACCTTTCACCATTTTTTTTATTTCGGTTACAGGCATTTTCGATTCACTAATATTTATTTCGTCTTTGTCTGATAATTTCAATAAATTTTCATCATAACCTTCCATTTCTAAAACCTTAAAATATGCATTGTATAATGCTTTGGCAGTTCTGTTACCTTCAATCTCAGTGTAGTTTATTTCCCAGTCTTGAACATTGTAGCCCAATATTTCTATTATTTGGTTAGATTTTAAATTTCCTTTTATATTCAATTCATCGAATAATAATTTCTTTGCCTGTAAATCAAAGCCGAAAATTTCATTTTCTTCATTAAACAAAACAGGTTGGCTTTTCTCCTTAACCGTTCTTTTTTTGCTTCCTTTTTTTCGAATTAAAATGTTATTCAACACTTGCCATATTTTAAATTCCTGAAACAACGGCGATGATTTTGGAGCAACCCTTAAGCCAATTGTTTTCTTTATTTTTTGCCCATTCTTTTCTATTGCTATTTCTTTACTTTCAAATTCGCAAAAACCAATTAATCCCTTTTGCGATTTTAATTTACGTTGATAGAAAATAATAATGTCTCGTATTTCGGCTTTTAATTCGGGTGTAAGTTCTTTATGATACTTTGCTTGCGTTTCCCAGATTATCTCAAACTCATCCATATAATCCTGCCTGTAAAAAACTTGATTTTTTAATTTTGTATGTGGATTATGTTGGAGTTGTTTATATAAGTTTTGCCCTACGGTCTCTTTATTAAAATACAATTCTTTGCTTCTATCACTAATGGCACCTAAATAGCCGCTTGAATTATTTAGATTATTATTGATTTCCGTTATCACATAAGCTGCCTCTTCTTTCTCTAATTGGTGGCTCATGGCAGTGCTTCTCCATTCATAAGCCTTCAACTTTTTTAGCTCTCTTGTTTTTTCCTTTATCTCTGCTATATTAAATTGATGTTTTATCCAAAATAGGGCAGAAGTGGCTCTTTGGCCTTTTCCTTCTAATTCTTTTTTAAATTCACCGGTAAAAATATCAGGATTAAATTGCTTTTGAAAATTCCATACCTTGTCGAATTCACTCTTTAGATCTGACCTGTAAAAATCTGGAATGCTCTTTTTCCCTTCCCTTAATAAATTATAGACTAGCTGTCCCGGTGTAAGGTTTTCTTCATACATTCTTTTGGCATTTGCCATCCCATCAATAGCCTGCCCTTCATCTTCATTTTTGGCTTTACGGCTACTTTTATAACCACGTTTTTTATTGATGTTCAACAAAACCCTTGCAATTTCATTTTTGGTTATTTCACTATTAGCTGCCTTAGATCTAATTGCGTATGTAGTATGTGTTGTGTTCTTGCCATTTTCTGCAAGTATTGTGTCTCCAGAAATAATATTGGCTTTCCAAAATGCGTCAATAAGATTTTTTCTGCGATCTTGATATCTGTCTAGTGTTCGCCTTGCGCCACGTTTTAAAGTTCTGTCTGCATTCACCGAAACGGGTTTGCCTTTTTCAAAATTAGTTTGTTCGTCTGTAGTTAGTGGGTTAACCCGAACTCCAATTTTTTCAATAGATGATTGTGAAGGGTCTTTCTCATTTTCAATAATGTGTGCAAAACCTATTGAAGTGGTTCCTAAATCCAATCCCAAAATATTTTTTATCATAATATACTAGTTTATTATTTTTTAAATATATCTTTAATCCTTGAAAGCAAATCACAATAAGGATTATTCCGTTGTGTAAACATTCAAGGCGGCGCAAGTCGCTTTTTTATTTTCTCCACCCCACCCAAAAAAAATACAGAAAGATTTTATCAAAAAAGAAATAAGCGGATACAGTGTTACACAATATAACTAATCCAAATAGTATAAAACATATTTGATCGAACAAAAATTCAATATAATTATTGCAAAGCAATAGTTCTTACAACAGGCATTGCCTTTATACAATACACAAAGGCGGCAAATAAAAAAATCCCTCCGGAAATTAATGCGGAGGGATGAGACAAAACAAAATCTTAATTTAAATTCAGCACTTTATCTTTTGGATATTTTACACTGTAACTTATTCTTATCTTTCTTACTTCGCCGGGGGGCAATTTTAATTTCCAGGTAAGCACTCCGGTTTCGTCATTAACTGCTGCATCGGCACTTTCTAATAATTCCACTTCCACTTCTTTATTTTGAGAAACGGGATATTGATCTTTAAGCAACATATCTATTGCATCTTTTTTATTATTTTTTATGGTTATTTCATAAGTAAAAATTTGTTTTTTATTGGTGCCTAAAAACTTTACACTGCTGAAGTCTTTTAATTTTTCTCTTTTCACTACCACTCTTTTATCCCTGCCCATAGTAAGGTTTATCGTATCATTCGTGGAAGAGGGGTCAATAAATGATTTGCCGATATAGGTACCTTCAAAAATAATATTGGCATCGCCGGGTAAAAGATTCAGCCCTTCCCAATCGGCAACTTCTGCTAATAAAAAAGCATCTTTATCTAATTTAGGTACTGCATAATATTTATAAATTGCAGGCACATCATATTCTTTTAATGTGGCGGTTTGTGCTTTGCCGTTAGTAGGTACATCGTATGGCAGCTCAATGGTAAATATAACATCAAGTTCCCTGTCGGCAACTGAAATATAATCATCCAATCCGTCTTTTAATGTAATTACAATAACGCCATTATTACCTCTTGCACCATATATTGCTGATGCCGCCGGCGATTGCAGCACCTGAATATCTTTAATAGTATTTTTATCAATGCTGGCAATACTACCAGCCTCCATCTGTACACCGTTTACCATATAAATTGGGGCAGTGTTGCCGGTAACAGATCGTGTACCTCTTATTTTAATTCCATATCCTGTAGTTACTACTTCATTTAATTCCACACCAGCTGCAGCTCCGCTAGATTCTTTCTTGAAAGAAGATTGATTAAAAGATTGAATGCTGTTCATCATAGACAGGTCCCTGTTATATTTTTCTACCGGATTTATATAACTTAAAAACCAGGCTTTAAAAACAGGCGCATTGCCTGTTTGTGTTGGGGTAGAAGTAGAGAGTGCAAGTTTTACCTGCTTCCAGTCTATACCCGTAGTTTGAAATATTTTTGCACGGTAAATTAATTTCAGTGGCGCAGTTACGCTGGTTGCTTTTAAATCGTAAAAGGCATTCCAGTATGCATTGTTGGTAATGTAAGTAATTATAAAATCGTATTTGCCTGCAATGGCACAATTTAATTGCAGTACCAGGTTGCCGGTGCTTTTATTATTTTTCTTTTCTTCTTCTGCAATTTGCGCTGCAACTTTTTCGGCCAACTTACCCAGTTTATCTTTTTTTTGTTTTAGTTGTAAAAGTTCTGCCTGCAGTTCAGCCGATTTTATTTTATAATAGTCCATCAGCTTCATTAGTTCTGCCACACTTAAACCTGTTTGAGTACCTTTAATTTCTTTGTTGGCTTTTAATACTGTTAAAAGATCGGCTGTAATACTTTCCTCCAATTTTATTTTATCTATTGCTGTATTTATTTTTTCTGCAGAGTCTTCCAGCATTTTTGTACGGGTGTTTTTTATTTCATCTTTTAAATAATCGGTATTAAATTCTATGCCCATTACTGTTACATTGTCGCTTGTTTTTAGCTGCACACTATTTATCTCAATGGCATTACTGAGGTTCTCAATAATTATTTCTGCGTTACCCTTTGCCAAATTTATTTTGGCGCTATGTACCATTTCGGCTCCGGCACGGTATACGGTTACGGCATCAAGCGTTGCTTTTGTAACAGGCCTGTCTTCATTAGCCCAGGTGTAAAGTAAAGTGAGGCATAATGCACTCAGCAAAAAATATTTTTTCATAAATGTTTTTTTGTACTGATGCTATTTCAAAACTGATTACACAAATAAAAAAATCCCCTTGTAAATTAATACAAAGGGATGCTGGCATGCGATCGTTAGTTTGTTTTGGTACTAAGCTGTTCTGGGTGCTGCGGCTAAAATTTCTTCGTTGGCACCGCTGGCATATTTTTCAAAATTATTTACAAATTCTTTAGCAAGTGCCTGTGCTTTTTTGTCAAAGGCTTCCGGCGTGGGCCAGGTATTTCTTGCATTTAAAATTTCTGAAGGTACATTGGGACAAGTTTTTGGTATAGATAATTTAAACCACGGTGTGGTGTCATATTCTACGTTATCCAGTTGTCCTTCTAAAGCTGCAGTAATCATTGCACGGGTATAACTTAATTTCATTCTTTTGCCCACACCGTAAGGGCCACCGCTCCAGCCGGTATTTACTAACCACACTTTTACATTATGCTCTTTCATTTTTTTACCCAGCATCTCTGCATACTTTGCAGGGTGTAAGGGTAAAAATGGTGCGCCAAAACATGCGCTGAAAGTACTTTTAGGTTCTGTAACACCAGCTTCGGTACCGGCTACCTTTGCCGTGTAGCCGCTTATAAACTGGTACATGGTTTGCCCGGTGGTTAGTTTACTTATAGGTGGTAAAACGCCATAAGCATCGCAGGTTAAAAAGAAAATATTTTTTGGTGTTTTACCTATCGAAGGTTGTAAAGCATTACTGATAAAATCTAATGGATAACTTACCCGGGTATTTTCTGTAACTTTTTTACTGCTGAAATCAATTTTATTTGTGCCCTCTATAAAAGTAGTATTTTCTACCAGTGCACCCGCTTTAATAGCATTATAAATCTCGGGTTCTTTTTCTTCGCTTAAATCAATACACTTAGCATAACAACCGCCTTCAAAATTAAAAACGCTGTCATTGGTCCAGCCGTGTTCATCATCCCCAATTAATAAACGGTTAGGGTCGGCACTTAAGGTAGTTTTGCCCGTGCCGCTTAAACCAAAAAATACTGCGGTATCGCCAGCAGCACCCATATTTGCACTGCAATGCATACTTAACACGTTAGCACGTTGTGGTAACACATAGTTCAACATGGTAAAAATGCCCTTCTTCATTTCGCCGGTGTAGCCGGTGCCGCCAATTAAAATAGTTTTGTGTGTAAAACTTAGTATCGCAAAATTTTCTGCCCTTGTTCCATCTTCGGCGGGGTTTGCTTTAAAACCCGGTGCCTGTATAATGTGCCAGTGCGGCGTAAAACTTTCAAGTTCACTTTCTTCGGGGCGAATAAACATGTTGTAACAAAATAAATTTGCAGAGGGCTGTTCATTAATAACCCTTAAACTCAGTTTATATTTATCATCGGCACATGCATAACAATCCCGTACCCAAATTTCTTTTTCGTTTAAATAGTTCAGCATTTTATCTTTAAGTTGAAAAAAATATTTTTCTTCAATCGGAATATTAAAATCGTTCCAGTGTACCGTATTTTCTGTTAAGGCATCTTTTACGGTAAATTTATCTTTAGGGCTGCGGCCGGTAAATTTGCCGGTGTTTATAACCAATGCGCCGGTATCATTTAAAACACCTTCGCCACGTTGCACCGTTTGGTCGGTCAATTCATCCGGCGATAATTGGTAATGAATATTTGTGGTATGTTTAAGGCCTAAATTAACTAATGCGTTTTTTGAAAGTGAAATCATTGTTGGTACTGACATGAAAAGAATTTTTGGTTTAGCTTTTTACAAATCGTGGCACAAAGTTATACTTTGAGTTTTTTAGGAGTACACATGTGTAATGAAAGGTTTGAAACTATAATACGCAATCGTTTGCATAATTTCAATTATTAGCAGTTTTATTAAAAAAGTTCAAATATTGCAAGTGAATAGTTGAATGTGTTGAATATTTTTTAATTGGCAACAAAAACCTGTAACAGGAAAATTTCTTTTTTTTATCCAGGCAGGTACGGCAGCATTACTGTAATATTAAAATGCAAAAAGCATTAACTGTATATAAATGGGGGCAGTTGGGTGCAGGTTTTCTTTGTTTGATGTAATTTTTTGTGAGAATAATCAAAAATGTATATTGCACTACAAACTAATAACGCATGAAATATCTTGCTCTTAACCCCCAAATTTTTATAGATAACCGCAAAAAGTTTATCAATAAAATGGAAAGTAATGCCATTGCCATTTTTAACAGCAATGATGAGTTACCCACAAATGCCGATCAATTACACAAGTTTAAACAAAACAGCGACCTTTTTTGGCTTACCGGTATTGAACAGGAAGATTCTATGCTGGTATTATACCCGGATAACCCTGATGTGAAATACCGTGAAGTGTTAGTTTTGGTAAGGCCCAACGAATTAAAAGAAAAATGGGATGGGCACCGCTTAAGAACAAATGAGGCCACTGCAATTTCCGGCATAACCACCATTATTTGGTTAGATACTTTAGATGGAGTTTTACAACCCTGGATACACTGGGCCGACACCATTTATTTAAATACCAACGAAAACGACCGCAAGGCAAATACTGTTGCAGTAAGGGATTACCGCTTTGCCAAAATGATGAAGCTGCGTTACCCTTTGCATAATTACAAACGCAGTGCAAAAATTTTAAAAGAATTGCGGGGGATAAAATCTGCGCTGGAAATAGAAGTAATGCAACAGGCAATTGATATTACTGATAATACTTTGCGGCACCTGCTGCAGTTTATTAAACCGGGGGTAATGGAATATGAAATTGAAGCAGAAATTTATCACCAGTTTTTAAAACAAAGAGCCAGCGGGCCCGCCTACGGAAGTATTATTGCCAGTGGCGACAGGGCACGTACTTTACATTATGTAGAAAATAACAGAGAATGTAAAGACGGCGAATTAATATTGATGGATTTTGGTGCAGAATATGGAAACTATTGTGCGGATTTAACCAGAACAATTCCTGTAAACGGAAAATTTGGAAGAAGGCAGAAAACAGTTTACAATGCCTGCCTGCACCTGCATCAGTATGCTGCAAGTATTTTAAAACCGGGCATCAACATAATTGATTATACCGATAAAGTAGGAGAGGAAGCTACGCAGGTATTTTTAAAAATTGGGTTGTTGCGTAAGAGTGAAGTAAAAAATGAAGACAAAGAAAACCGGGCTTACCGCAAATATTTATACCATGGCATAAGCCATCACTTAGGTATTGATGTGCATGATTTGGGCACCAGAACCGAACCCATTAAATCAGGCATGGTATTTACCATTGAGCCCGGTATTTATATAGAAGAAGAAAAAATGGGGGTAAGAATTGAAAATAATTTTTGGATAACCAAAAATGGCAATAAAGACCTGATGAAAAATATTCCCATAACGGTAGAGGAGATTGAAGCGTTAATGAAAAAATAAAAAGCACTTAAATGATCAAACAAGTTCCCAACATTTTTACTTTATTAAATTTATTTTTTGGTTGTATTGCCATTGTGTTTGCTTTACAAAATACTATAGATATTAAATACACTTCCGATGGAGGGCAGTATTTAAAATTGACTGAAAATATTTATTACGCTTCTTTATTTATTGCTATTGCAGCGGTAATAGATTTTTTAGATGGTTTTGTGGCCAGGCTTTTAAAAGCATCTTCCGAAATGGGGAAGCAATTAGATTCTCTTGCCGATGTGGTAAGTTTTGGCGCTGCACCGGGTATAATTTTATACCAGTTTTTACGCATGAGTTTTATTAAAGAAAACGAAGGTATCGAAACGGGTATGCTGTGGCTGTTGCCGGCATTTATTTTTAGCTGCGCCGGTGCCTACCGCCTGGCCAGGTTTAATATTGATACAACCCAAAGTTATGGTTTTAAAGGCGTGCCCATTCCGGCGGCAGGTTTAGTAGTGGCCTCCATGCCTTTAATTTACTGGAATGTACCTACGGAAACTGTCACTAATCTGTTGCTGAATAAATGGTTTTTATACGGGATAATAATTTTGCTGAGCTGGTTAATGGTTTCCACCTTACCACTAATGGCTTTAAAATTTAAAGATTACACTTTTAAAAATAATTTATCCAAAATAATTTTAGTGGCCATTGCAGTTGTTGCAGCATTATTATTACAATGGATTGCCGTGCCGGTGGTTTTCATTGCTTACATTATTTTATCTTTGGTGTACAAACAAAAATAATTATGATTTATACAATACAGGTAAAAGTAATGCCGCTAAAAGATTTGCTTGATCCCCAGGGAAAAGCCGTTATGGGTGGTATGCAAAATTTAGGATTAAATACTATTACCGATGTAAGAATTGGTAAGCATATCGATTTGCAAATTGAAGCCGGCAGCAAAGAAGAAGCCCTGGCTGCTGCAGACGAAGCCGCTAAAAAATTACTGGCTAACCAGGTAATGGAGTACTACGAGTTAACAGTCATTTAAAATTTCTGATGTAGGATTTCTGATTTATGATTTGCTGAGGAGGCATCATACATCATTTAAAAATTTCTGATGTTGGATTTCTGATACAGACATCATACATAATATATCATACATCGTAAATCAGACATCATAAATCCTCACATGCTTTACATTATTCCCACTCCCATAGGCAACCTTGCCGATTTTACTTTTAGAGCTGTAGAAATTTTAAAAAATGTTGAACTGATTTTAGCAGAAGATACGAGAACATCGGCGGTGTTGTTGAATCACTATCAAATTCAAAAACCTATTTCTCCATATCATCAGCATAACGAACACAAAATAGTTGCCCATTTAACGGATCAAATGGCTGCAGGCAAAACCATTGCTTTACTTACCGATGCCGGTACACCTGGCATTAGCGATCCTGCTTTTTTACTGGTAAGGGCTTGTGTAAAAAACAATATTAAAGTAGAATGTTTACCCGGGGCAACTGCGTTTGTGCCTGCCCTGGTAAACAGCGGTTTGCCCATTAACAGTTTTTGTTTTGAAGGTTTTTTACCTTTAAAAAAAGGCCGCCAAACTATGATGAAAAAATTAGCATTAGAAGAAAGAACAATGGTTTTTTATGAAAGCCCCATGCGACTGGTAAAAACATTAAATGAATTTATACAATACTTTGGTGCCGAAAGACAGTGTTGTGTTAGCCGTGAGCTCACAAAAAAATTTGAAGAAAATAAACGTGGCAGTTTACAGCTGGTGCATGATTATTTTAATGAAAAAGCGGTTAAGGGAGAAATTGTAATTGTGGTGGAAGGTGCTGCCAAATAGTAAAAATGTTTTTGCACTAATTATCTACAATATTATTTGAGGTTTAAAAAATAATATTAACCTGCTGTCTTCATTTGTTACATTTGCGTTTTAGAACTTAGCTGTACGTTACTGTTAGGTTCAATTTAACTGCTAAAACTAACAACATGAAAAAGTCTTTTGTGAAGGCATTTGCTTATATGCTTATCTTCTTCACCCTTCCTCAATTAGCCCTTGCACAGGTAACCACTGCTACCGCAACAGGTATAGTAAAAAATGCACAGGGTAAAGCAATTTTCGGGGCTACGGTATTAATAGAATTTAAAGATGCCGGCTTACGGCAATCTGTAATTACGCTTGCCGATGGCAGATTTACTATTCCAAATTTAAGAGTGGGCGGCCCATATATGTTTACAGTAAGTTTCGTTGGATTTCAAACCGCAAAGTTGGAAAACATACAACTTGACTTAGGGTTAAATAATACGCTGGAAGTTGTACTAACCGAAACCAATACCACCTTAGAAGCTGTAACAGTAAGCTCTCAGGGTAAAATCGATAATAAAAAAACTGGTGCCTCCACTAATATCAGTAATAAATTATTAAAAGCATTGCCCACAATTTCCCGTTCTGCTGATGACTATCTCCGGCTTGCGCCATCTGCATCTTCTACTTACAACGGGATGTCTTTTGCCGGAAGAAACGGGCAGTATAATAATTTTTCTTTAGACGGAGCAGTTTTTAATAATCCTTTTGGATTAGATGCCCCAACACCTGGCGGCCAAACAGGCTCTCAACCCATTTCCTTAGATGCGATTGATCAAATACAAGTTAATATTGCGCCGTACGATGTAACACAAGCCGGTTTTACAGGGGCAGGCGTAAACACTGTTACAAAATCTGGTACCAACAAAACCGTTGGTTCGGTTTATGCTTTTTTTAGAAACAAAGCTATGACCGGAAAAAAAGTTGATGGTACAAAACAGGAAATTTCTGACTTGGGGCAATTGCAGGCCGGCTTTACTTTAGGCGGTGCATTAAAAAAGAATAAATTATATTATTTTTTAAGTTTCGAAACAGAGCAACGTCATGATGCTGCCAGCAGTTATAACGCACAAAATTCTGGTAATGCCGGAAAGTCAAACACTGCAAGAGTATTAGAGTCTGATTTAATAACGGTAAGCAGTATATTAAGATCAAAATTTGGATATGAGACCGGAGCCTATCAGGGTTTTACTCATAAACAAAATAACT
The DNA here is from genome assembly GCA_043756235.1 of Ferruginibacter sp. Lineage (GTDB taxonomy): Bacteria > Bacteroidota > Bacteroidia > Chitinophagales > Chitinophagaceae > Ferruginibacter. Next base: position 32,990 of record JAYURK010000116.1, read on the forward strand.
ATAAATGGTTAGCAAAATTAGATTGGAATATAAACGCTGATCATAAATTATCTTTCACTTATAATGGCTTAGATGCTGTTAAAGATAAGCCTGCGCATCCCAGCGCTATTGGAAGAAGAGGGCCAGATTATACCACCCTGCAGTTTAAAAATTCCGGCTATCAAATGGTAAATAAATTGCACTCCTTCAGCTCCGAGCTAAAATCTAATTTTAAAAACAGTATGGCTAATAAATTGCGATTGGTATATACTTTATTTAGAGATAACCGCAATCCGTTTTCAGCGCCATTCCCAGTAGTAAATATTTCAAAGTTTGGTACACGTTATATTATTGCAGGTACCGAGCCGTTTTCTATCAATAACGATTTAAAGCAGGATGCACTGCAGGTAACCAACGATTTTAATATTTATAAAAAAAATCACACCATCACTATTGGAGCCGCTTACGAATCATTCAAATTTGCCAACTCATTTAACCTTACAGGTTATGGCCCAACATTGTTTGGAGATATAGATATCCAAACTTTTAAAGATTCGGTGCCTGTTAGCGGCAAAGTAGTTTTTGGTGCATATCCTTTGGATGTTGATGTTAATTATGCAAGAAAAAGGGCAGTGGCCAATCAATGGCAATTAGTTGAATTTACTGTAGCGCAATTATCTGCATATGCACAGGACGAAATTCAGTTATCAGATAAATTCAAATTAATTTTAGGATTAAGAATGGATAAACCTTTGTATAATAATGCCACTTATACCGAGCCAAAAATTAATGGAGATGGTAGTTATGCCGGCAGTAACAATACCGGCTCGCCAACAATACAAAATAACGATAACCTGGTATTGTTTGATGCAAACGGCAAACCTATTCAAAACGGAAGTGGCAAAGCATTAGATAATACAAAGTTGCCCAGCGGTAAACCATTATTTTCTCCACGATTAGGTTTTAGCTGGAATGTAAAAGGCGATAAAACCTTACAGTTAAGAGGTGGTACAGGGTTGTTTACAGGGCGTTTTCCATTTGTGTGGGTAGGCAATCATATTGGAAATCCTTACAGCTTTTTCTATAATTCAACCGACAGGAATTTTAAATGGCCTCAGGTTTGGAGAACTAATTTAGGCGTAGATTTTAGAATACCGGCAGGTACCGTTTTTACAACTGATGTTACTTATACCAAAGATGTAAATGCAATGATGGTGAGAAATTATAAGCTTGGTATTCCCACCGGAACTTTAAATTCAGCTACTGGCGACAATCGTAAAATTTATACCGCCGCTAACCAGGGTGCTAATAATACCTATGTATTTACAAATGTAAAAACTGGCTACCAGTTAAATGCCAGTTTGCAGGCACAGCATAATTTTAAAAAAGGATTATTTTTAATGGCAGGATATAATTATTTAAAAGCAAAAGATGCCAGTTCTATTTCTGCTGAAATATCAAGTGATGCCTTTGACAGAAATCCAATTTTAAATAATGCTAATGAAGCCAGGTTAACACCATCTTTGTATGGTAACACCCACCGTTTTATTGTAGCGGCGTCTAAAAAAATGGAGTATAAAAGAATGGCCACTACTTTATCTTTATTTGCCAGCTGGACTTCGGGTAACCGGTTCGGGTATGTGTATGGTGGCGATATAAATAATGATGGTACGGGTACTAATGATTTGATGTATGTGCCAACCGACGCAGAAATTAATGCCATGAATTTTGCGCCGCTGCTGGATGTAAATGGAGCATTGCAAAATGCCGCTGCACAAAGAACAGCTTTGCAAAAATTTATTAATCAGGATAAATATTTGAGCGGTTTAAGAGGGCAGTATACAGAAAAATATGGCGCAGTAACACCAGGTTTTAGCCAATTGGATGTAAGGGTATTACAAGATTTTAAAGTAAAAGTGGGCAGCAAAGAAAATATTTTGCAACTTAGCCTTGATGTACAAAATTTGGCAAACATGCTCAGCAGCAAATGGGGTGTGCGCAAGTACGCTACCAATGCCGGTTACTTTCAGCCGCTATCTGTTTCGTTAGCAGGCAGCACGCCCACTTATCAATTTGATCCATCACAAAAACAAACATTTGTATCCAGCCCCGATTTGCAATCACGTTGGCAAATGCAGTTTGGTGTTAGGTATATCTTTTAATACTTTTATGTAAATAAATTAAAGCGGCCTTACGAAAGTGAGGCCGTTTTTTTATGAATACCATACACTTATTTTTTCAATGGATTTTCTTTTTATATCCGGCACCCAGCATTCTTCCGCTGCATAGCCAACCGGTATCACCAAAAATGCTTTTTCATTTACAGGCCGTTTTAAAATAGCACTTAAAAAATTCATTGGGCTGGGTGTATGGGTAAGTGCCACTAAACCTGCATGGTGTATGGCGGCTAATAAAAAACCGCAGGCAATGCCGCAGCTTTCGCCAGCATAGTAAGTATTGGTTTTATTTCCGGTAGTATCAAAATCGTAGCTCTTTTTAAAAACAATAATAAGATAAGGGGCAGTTTCTAAAAACTCTTTCTTCCAGTCGGTTTGCAAGGGCAATAAATCTTTTTTCCATTCTTCGGGCATTCTGCCATTATAACTTTCGTATTCTTCTTTTTCTGCTTCAATGCGAATTTGTTTTTTTATTTCGGGGTTGCTTACCACACAAAATGTCCATGGTTGCTTGTGTGCACCGCTTGGTGCAGTAGAGGCGGTGAGGATTATATTCTCTATTACTTCTTTTGGTAATGGTCTGTTACTAAAATCACGGCAGGTTCTTCTTTCATTCATAAAAGTATAAAAATCTTTGCACCGTATTTTCATCATTTGGCTATCGTAAAATTGCTGTTCAAATAAAATAAATGGAAAGTTGCCAATGTTTTTTTTGTTGGTCATAAATATTTTTTTACAAGATACAGATTTACTGTAATTCAATGACAGCAGTAATTTCGGGTTAATTTTATTATTTATTTTCGTTGTAATTAAAAGCAGATTTTTTAGTTTTTACTTTACCAGAATGTTAAATACAAAAATTACCAGTTTAGGGTATTGACAAATTAGTTTACTTGTTATAATCTTGTACTGTAATTCCCAAAGTCCACTTCCTGTAAATACCTTATCCCTTTCTTCTAAGCCGCAGCAATCACCACATGAGAGCACTTAAGTGTATTGTTCATTAAAAAAATGAACAGTTACCTGTATTGTTATCATTCAACTTTAAAAAAGAAAAAAAGTTGATACAGGCAATCTATTGCTAAAAAAGAAGTAAATGAATTTATGATTGACAAGGCATTAAAATTTATTACTGAAGAGATTAACAATTATCTGTTAACTAAATTGTCTTTTTCGGGCAGCAGCAAAATTGTATTGGATAACATTGCCAAACTGCAGGATGGCAGCAGTGGGGGGAGTACCAATAAAATAATTCTTTCTTTAGTAAATATTGAAGAAGACAGGATAAGTAAAAACCCTGATAACTTTTATAAAACCGATGATAATAAAGTGGTGTATAAAAATGCACCCATTCATTTAAATCTCTATTGCCTGTTTGCCTACAACCATGGCGAGAACGATTCTGAAAGTACCAATCATTACGAAGAAGCTTTGTTGTATATCTCTTATGTAATTCGTTTTTTTCAGCACCGCAATGTTTTTACGGCAAGTAATTCGCCAGCGCTTGACGCTGGGATTGAAAAGTTATTGATGGAATTACATACGCTGGGCTTTGAGCAGCTCAATCATTTGTGGGCAGTGCTGGGTGGCAAATATTTACCATCGGTGTTGTATAAAATGCGGCTGGTGGTTATTGATGAAAATCTGCAGTCAGGTGTTGGCGAACTAATTAAAAATGTAAGCGTGGCAGAAAATTAAAAATTATGAGTGTACAATTTCAATCTTTATTTACAATACAGGTGTTACATGATTATTACAATAAGCATGGTAATAGGTGTACCGACCTTGATATAGTGCCCGCCGAAGATTGCAGTTTGATGATGAAAAATATGCAGGTGCTGCACAAAAATTACAATAATAAATTGCTTACAGTTATTAATGCCAGTAAAGAAATAAATGACACACCACCTCCAGATTTTAAATTAACCCCATTTTTAGATTTTAAAAAGGAAGTAGTTTTTCGCTGGTACTTAATTTTAAAAAACCCTCACTTCTCCAACTTTACAGCAATAGCATTAAAGCAATCTGAAAAGAAAAGATTTTATTTCAGTAACCTTTCAAAAAATAGGGTGGGCAGTACATTGGGTTTATCAAATACCATTTTACCGCATACCGTAAGCAAAATTTACGCACCGGGCAATATTGTAAAAGCTCCTGATAATAATTTTTACGAAGCCATACGCATCAGCGATGGTACAGCAGCATCAAAAGATATTGCCAATACCGGATACTGGCAAAAAGCAAACACTAACAACCCTTATGCAAGCGATGCAGATGAAGTGACAATTGCCGGCGACACTTACAATTACAAATTAAAAACACCTGCGAGTAATATCACCATAAAAATATTTGGCTTAAATAAAACTGATGTAAACCTGCAGTATGACAATCTTTTAGAAACTGTAGAAAAAACATTTACCCAAAACCAGGAAACTGTTGCAATCGATCTTTCTAAAAAAGCTAATGGAAAATATAAAGTAGTTGTAAACAGCGAAGATGATACATGGGTGTATGTTGATGCCAAAGCGGTAAAACAAAATGTTTTTGGCATTGTTGAAATACATCATTTTGAAAAAGTACCTGCAGATTTTCAATTACTAACATCAGGCAGCCATATTAAAATACCCGAACCCTATTTTACCATCTGGTTTAAAAACCGTTCGGTTATCTGGAAATATATTTCTCAAAATGGAGCCATTGGTGTAACCGATGCAGGGCCAGCACCGCAAAGTTTTTTACCCGCCAGCGATGTATTGGTGAAATCGCAAACTGCTATTGCATTAACCGAAACACCTTTAACAACTTTAACCGCAACAAAAACCGCTGGCGGTAAACAAATAAAAAATTTAAAAAATCCTGAAATTGAAAAATTAGTTTTTGAACAGGATGGTGCAACAGGTTTTTTTGCATCCAACATGTATGTAAAAATTGACACATAAAAAATAAACAAAATTTTTAACTAACAAAAATTATAATTATGGCAACTTACAAAACACCCGGTGTGTATATAGAAGAGATAGCACTCTTTCCACCATCGGTAGCGCAGGTGGAAACTGCAATTCCTGCATTTATTGGTTATACCGAAAAAGCAAAAAAAGACAACGATGAATTAAAAATGCTGCCTACACGTATTACTTCGCTGGTGGAGTACGTACAGTATTTTGGGTTGCCCGAATTTGAAAAAGATATTGAAGTAACACTAACCGGCGATGCCACAGTTAAAACTGTAATTGATGTAAATTTTACAGCAGGCAAAACGCCCAGTAATCATATTATGTACTATGCTTTGCAAATGTTTTTTGCAAATGGCGGCGGCCCATGCTATATTATTTCTGTTGGTACTACCGCTGCGGCTGCAGGTACAATTGATAAGGCTAAATTAAAAGAAGGCCTGGATGCTTTAAAAAAAGAAGACGAACCTACATTAATTATTTTTCCTGAAGCCATTTTGGGTTTGGATGATGCCAACCACGGTGCAATAATTTCGGATGCATTAAAACAATGCAAAGAATTAAAAGACCGCTTTACCATCATTGATGTAAAGGTTGATAAAACGGATACCATTGCAGAAAGCGCTGCAACATTCAGGAATAATGTAGCAGGCACTTTGGATGAATTGAAATATGGCGGCTGTTATTATCCCTATATCAAAACAACTTTTCCGTATGCGTATAAAGAAGCAGATATAAAAATAACCGACAGCCGCACCAATATTGTAACAGCTCTTGGCGGCGCATCACTAGATGGTATAAAAGCTATTGATAACAGTTTGGCAAACCAGGTAAAAGCAAAACTTAACAGCTTTTTTATTACACTTCCGCCGGCATCAAGCGTTGCAGGTATTTATGCATCGGTTGACCGTGACCGTGGTGTGTGGAAAGCACCTGCAAATGTTCCTGTTTCCAATGTAGTTGGCCCCGATGTAAAAGTTACAGATGCCGATCAGGATGGACTAAATGTAGATGTTACCGCAGGCAAATCCATCAATGTAATTCGTGCTTTTACCGGTAAAGGAACATTGGTTTGGGGTGCAAGAACTTTGGCCGGTAACGATAATGAATGGCGCTATGTTTCTGTTCGCCGCTTTTTCAATATGGTGGAAGAGTCGGTAAAAAAAGCTACTTACCAATTTGTTTTTGAACCCAACGATGCCAACACCTGGGTTAAGGTAAGGGCCATGATAGAAAATTATTTAACTGTTTTATGGAGGCAGGGTGCATTGGCAGGTGCAAAACCCGAGCATGCATTTTATGTAAAGGTGGGACTTAATATAACCATGACGGCGCAGGATATACTGGAAGGATACATGAATGTGGAAATTGGAATGGCTGTAGTGCGTCCGGCAGAATTTATTGTGCTCAAGTTTTCTCACAAAATGCAGGAATCATAAATGACGACGGACGATAGACAACAGACTACAGACTAAAGTAAAGCATGATTGTCTGTTGTCAGTGGTCGGTCGTCTGCATTCAAAATATTTTCAATCAAACTAAACAAATAATATTATGGCAAACTATCCCTTACCAAAATTTCACTTCCGTGTGGAGTGGGGTGGCGCAAAAATTGGGTTTTCA
>JAYURK010000117.1:0-4293 GCA_043756235.1 Ferruginibacter sp.
GAAAATGGATTTATTTACAGGCTTACTAACGATGGTAAAACAGGATTTATATACAACCAGGAATGGGGTTTGTACAGGTTTGATCCTACTAAAACAAAAGTAGCATACGAATCGGTTACAAAAATAAACAGCATGTATAAAAAATTTGTGGGTATGCAAATTTTTGATGCATTAAATCTTTTAGCTCTTATTGGCAATGAAGGAATTTATGTACTTGATTTAAAAACATTAAGGGTTTTGTACATTGTTGATATTCCTTACGGATTACATTATGCACAAAATGAGCGCTTGAATAAATTTTGTGATATCTCTCCCGATAATACAAAAATGATTTTGTTTGCTGAGGCAAGAGAAGAGGTAAAGGAAGTATTCGGTGATACCAGTAATTTTATTTACTGTGTCGATTTATCTGACAGAAATGAAAAATGGAAACACCAATCAATAAATATTCGTAACCTGCGTTTTGCAGAGAACGGGAAAAAATTATTATTTACATCTAACGATAAACTTTTTTATTTGGACGCTGAAACGGGTAAGCAAATTGGTAATCCTGTTCAGTTACCTCAATCAGATTATGAAACAATTATTTCACCATCGGGTAATATCGCTGCAACACAAATTCCCATTGATGCAAACATAAGGGCGGGCTCAAATGTGGGTCTTGTAAATATTGCAAGCAGAAATGCAATTGGCACTATGCCGGGAACTGGCGATGATGTAACTGGTTTTGTTTTTTTGCGTAACGAGCGGTACATGTTAACCGAAGAGTACGGTGGACTTTGCCTTTGGGATTTGGATAAGAAAAGAAAGATTGGTAAAATATATATGTTTGAAGGCTCAGCAGATTGGGTGCTTGTAACTGATGATGGCCGTTTTGATGCCACAGCCAGTGCATTAAAAAAAATGTATTTCACCAAGGGAAAAGAAATTATTCCTTTAGAAAGTTTGTACGAAAAATATTATGTGCCGGGTTTATTAAAACAAATATGGGATAACACGTTGCCCAATAATGTTCCTGATATTAATGATATTAAATCTCCGCCAATTGTAAAGATTTCGTTGCAAATGCAAGAGAGAAATTTAGAAGTTGCAGATGATATTACAATAATAAAAGTTGATAAAGAGCAGGTAACTATAAAAGCCGAAGCTGATGGATTAAAAGATGTAGTAAGTGAAATACGATTATTTCAAAATGGAAAATTAGTACACACTACACGAAATTTAACAGTAGAAGATGATAACAAAGGTGAAAAAAATATGACCAAAACTTTTTTGGTTACACTTAATGCAGGCGAAAATAGTTTTAAAGCAATTGCCATTAACAGCCAGCGTACAGAAAGTTTACCTGCACAATTAATTGCGGATTATAAACCTGTAAATGTTCCCGTAAAAGTGGAAGGCAGTGATATACAACTGCATCTTTTAGTAGTAGGTATTAATATTTATAAAAACCCTAAATACAATTTAAACTATGCCCTGGCCGACGCCAGTGCATTTACTGAAGCCATTACTGCAGGCTCTAAAACTTTATTTTCTAAAGTAAATACTGTTTTTTTAAAAGATGCAGAGGCAACAAGAGAAGGTATGATTGCAGCATTTGAAAAAATTAAAACAGTCGCCAATCCAAAAGATCTTTTTATTTTTTATTATGCAGGCCACGGTGTAATCAGTGATAAAAAAGAATTTTTTTTAGTGCCGTATGATGTAACTCAATTGTATGGTAACGATAATGCTTTGGCACAAAAAGGGTTTAGTGCCGACGCATTAAAGGCAATGAGTAAAGATATAAAAGCGCAAAAGCAATTATTTATTTTAGATGCATGCCAGAGTGCTGGTGCATTAGAAACAATTGCAGCTGCAAGGGGTGCTGCAGAAGAAAAAGCGATAGCACAATTGGCTCGGTCAACCGGTACACAATGGCTCACAGCATCGGGCAGCGAACAGTTTGCATCGGAGTTTTCGCAATTGGGTCATGGTTCTTTTACTTATTGCTTACTGGAAGCATTTAAAGGAGATGCAAACCCAACCGATAAAAAATTAACTGTAAAACAATTGGATGCCTACCTGCAAACTAAAGTGCCGGAAATAACGCAGAAATATAAGGGCACGCCGCAATACCCGGCCAGTTACAGTTATGGCAACGATTTTCCAATCATCATTATAAAATAAAAATTTAAAAAATAACCTAAACAATCAATTATGTATAAAATTACCCTTTTTGCAATTATGTGTTTATCTGTAAATGCATTATTTGCACAGCCAAAAACAGAAGCAGTGAAAACAGTGCCGGCTGTTCCTGTAAAAATAATTTCCATTGTTTCAACTAAAGAATTAAAAAAACAACTGGAAAGAAATTTTAAAAGAAAAAAATATAAAGCAGTATTACCCATTGCCGATACGTTATTAAAAAGAAATAAAAAAGATGAAAATGTATTTTGGAAAAAAGTAGGTAGCGAAATATTTTTAAAAATGGATAAGCAGGCGATTGCAGATTTAAAAAAATGGTATAAAAATAAAGATACCGCCGCATCCGTGATTGCTTTAATACCTTACCAGTTCGATTTTGCAGCCAAAAAAAGATCGGGTGATATTTATGTAAAATCTGCTATGGCATGGGCACCAAAAAACGGTATTCCTTATATTTTATATGGAGCCGAATTTGCAGATGCTAAGAAAATGGATGAAGCGGTTAAGTATGCAAAAAAAGGATACGAGTTACTAAATGAAAAATACAGGAAAGGTTTTACAAGTACCTACGCAGGAGTTTTGCATATGGCAGATAAAAAAGAAGATGCTTATAAATTACTGGAAGATGAAATGGCAGCAGGCAATACAACAGACGATAATGCTATAACTTATTTTAGTTTTTACTCCACAGATGAACGTTACCAGGATGGTATTAATAAAGCAACCGAATTTATACAGAAAGAACCATTGAGTATTTTTTATATCAGAAGGTCGTTGCTGTATGCAAAAATGGGTAATAACGAAAAGGCTTGCGAAGATGCAGTTACATTACGTGATAAATTTGAACAGTATGATTACTGGTTAAAAAGATTTGAGTGTGCACAGGTAATGGCGCCTGTTAAACCGGATGCACAACGTACCTATATTTATGAAGTGATCTTTCAGGATAAACTTTACGATTTCAGGGTAACCAATCCTAAAGTGGATATGAGTAATGGTATTTCATTCAAATATAAAATGACTGGTGAAGTGGGCATTAATGGCGTTGTAAATATTAGTAAAGAAGCAATTGATACGGCACATGTGCAAATGAACAGATTTAGTAATGGTAATAAAGACCTTACTGAAGAAACCTCTGTTTGGATAAGCAATGCAGTATTTAATGAATTAAAAACCAATGGAGAGTCTTATATACATGCAAGTGTTTTTAGTGCACAGGTATTTGAAGTAGTACAAGAAGACGATGCATTTTATGCAGTGCAGGTAGATGACCAAACTAAATACATCAAATGTTTACATATAGTTTCAAAATCGGGAGATGATTCGCAGGAGTTATGGATTAATGATGATCCTAAAAACCCTATCATATTAAAAATGAAATTAGATTTCTCTATTGAGTTGAAACAGATTTTGTAAAAAAATATTTATACGAATTGGACATTGAATTTATCCGATTAAAAAGCTGTAAGGGCTGACAGTTGGTATAAGTTAAAAAAATCCGGCAAATATTTTCTTGCCGGATTTTTATATTAAAAGTTACAAAGTGTCAATTATAAAATTCTGTATTTTAATTCTACTCTTTCATCTCTCCAGATATTATCAGGGCTTATATAAGTGTCTTTATATTGCATAATAATGCCGGCTTTTGCAAAAACATCTCTTACTAATTCGCTGCAGATATAGTTTCTGTTTTTTTCTCTGCGGCTGATGTGAAATAAAATACGCATCATAATCCTTACAATTTCAAAATTGTCGTAGGGCCTTGCTAATTCATCCAAACCAAAACTAATACCACGGTTTAATTTTTCTTTTGGTACATCAATATTAAATTTTGCAATGGCTATCTGTCCTTTGTAAGGCCGGTTTTTATCTTTATAATTTCGTAAATATTTCGATACGGGAATTAATCTTATGCCAACATAAGGCTCAGCTTCTAAAACCATAACCCTGCCCAGCTCTTCATCTTTATAAACAACCGCCACATGACTCCAGGTGCTTTTAGTAAGTTTTTGAATAACACCGGAAAAAGCATAACTGCCACTGCTGAAAAAAATATTGCCTGTTTTAATATGTTCCCTTACTTTTTCGTATGGTATTACCGGCATT
>JAYURK010000118.1:0-12579 GCA_043756235.1 Ferruginibacter sp.
AAAAAAAATAAAACTTATAAACGTTGGAAAAACCTAGTGGAGTTTTTTTGGACGTTTATTAGTTCTGTTGTAGGCTGAACAATAAACAAATCTGCCTGAATTTATTACGCAAAAGTAAAGCAACAAAGCCGTAACACAAAATGTTACGGCTTTTCATTTGCTGTTACCAGCTTAAACCTTTACCCAAGACTTAGTTTTTCAAAAGAAAAGAAATTTATAAAAGATGTATGAATATGGATATAAAGCGATGCCTGTATTTTAGTTTTTTACAAATGTAAGCTGATCGTCCTGCAAAGGATTGTCGTCTTTTAGTTTAATAGTGGTGGCTGTTTTTTCAATTTTTTGCCAGTCGTCGTTTATTTCGCTAAGCACCAGGTCGGTACCAAAGTTTATGATGAATTTGGTACTGCTTTCGCTCCAGGTACCATTAATTGTAGTGCCACCTTTTACAGCCACCACCTGGCCACCGGCATTAAAAGAAAATGTATAGCCGCTGAAATTACTGGTTTCATCTGTTTTATCCCAATAATAACTTACCCGCCAGGTACCTGCAATGGGAGTAGTGTTGTTAATTGCTGCCACATCATCGCTTTTAGAGCAGGAAGAAGATTGTAAAGTAGTAAACATAGTTACCAAAGCCAGGGCTAATAAAAGGTTGATGCTTTTTGTTTTTGCGGATTGTAACATAATATTAATTTTACGGTGATTAATTGATGATGTAAAAATGCAACAACTATTTTTTGTGTAAAACTTAATATTACCCAACCGGTATTAAATACCGCTGAACAGGAAAAAATTACTTTTCATCACCCAGCCATAGTTTAAAATCGGCAGAGCGTTCGGTGCTAACAATGGTTTCGTGCTTTGCAGGCGGGTTTAATTTAATGAGTACACGGCTTTTGGTGTAAGCAAACATTTCGGCAATGGATTGTATGCTGATGATGTATTGCCGGTTAATGCGGAAAAAAATTTTGGGATCCAGCATGCTTTCCAGTGCGTCCAGGTTAAAATCAATAGTAAAACGACGGCCTTCTTTGGTAGTTAAAAAATTTATTTTGTCCTCGGTATAAAAAAAAGCCACCTCTTCTATGTTGATGGTTTTAATATGCTCGCCGTAGCGCACAATAAATCTTTTTTTATAGTCGGTAGCGGCAGTAAAAGTTTTTAATAACTGGTTGATATCAATAGCAGGTGCCGAAGATTTTATTTTTTTATACTTGGCTATAGCATTGGCTAACGCTTCTTTTTTTATGGGTTTTAAAAGATAATCTATACTGTTTACTTTAAAAGCTTCAATGGCATATTGATCGTAAGCGGTTGTAAATATTACCGGGCACAATATTTCAACAGCTTTAAAAATTTCAAAACTTAAGCCGTCAGAAAGTTGAATATCAGAAATGATAAGATCGGGTAACTCATTTGCAGCAAACCATTTTACAGCGGATGAAACACTTACAATATTATCGGATACTGCGGCGGCAGGCTCAATTTCTTTCAGCATTTTTTGTAACCGCTTTGCTGCCGGATCTTCATCTTCAATAATTAAAATCTTCATTTTTATAATTGTTTTAAGGCGGGTAAAGCAACCGAAAAATATTTGCCATCATTATTTATCTCTACGGCTGCTTTACTTAAAATGGTGTACCGGTTAATAATATTTTGCAAACCCATACCGGTACCCGCAGGCTGCGATATTTTGGGATTAATATTATTCTGCAGCATTAAGCGGTCGGCCTGCATAAACAAATCTATAACTAAAATGGTTTCTTTAGAAACAGCATTGTGCTTAATGGCATTTTCTAAAAGCAACTGTAAAGTTAATGGTGGAATAAGTACTTGTTTTTTTTGTGCTTCGCTTATATTGATATGCAGTTGTAAATTATTGCCGTACCGTTTTTGCTGCAGGTAAAAATAAGTATGGAGTAAGCTAATTTCTTCTTCAAGAGAAATAATATCCTTATCACGGTAATTTACAATATTGCGAAAAAATGCTGACAGCTGCTCTACATAACCCACTGCATTTTTAGGATTTTCTTCAATAGTAGAAATTAAAGTATTAAAACTATTGAATAAAAAATGCGGATTAACCTGGTTACGTAATACCTGGAACTGAAACTGTATTTTTTCGTGCTGTAACTTCTGTAATTTTTTAATATTATTTTCACGCCAGCGCATGTATACAAACATTACTGCAGCCCCACTTATAATACACAATGTTATAAACCACCAGGTTTTCCAAAAGGGGCTGGTGATACTAAAACTGTAGCTGGCCTGGCTGGCATTATTAAAATTTTCGTTTAGCGATGAGCGTACATGAAAAGTATATTTGCCCGGCCGTAAATTAGGAAAAGGGATGCTCTGGTCTTTTGTGGCAATCCATGAAGTATCACGCCCCTGCAGTTTATACTGGTATTGTACCGCTGCAGGATCGGTGTAATACAAGCCGGTAAAATGAAAAGTAAAACCATTTTCATCGTAGGCAAAACTACGCCGGCTGCTGGTATCAATGCTTTCTAAAAATAATTGTACATAATTAATTATTGTTTGTGGCTGATGTAAACTATGGGCAACAGGCGAGTATTTTACAACACCTGCTGCCGTGCTGAGCAAAATATTTCCGGCAGCATCGGTGGCTGCACTTGCTGCTGCGGTGTTTATACCGGATAGGCCCTGTGTATTATTTAAATAAGAAATACTGCCCGTTGCAGGATTTAAAATATCAATTCCTTTTTCGTTAATGATAATAATGTTTCCGCTGCGGTCGGTTTTAAGTGAGGTAATTTTAAGATCACTGATGCCTTCTGCTACGGCATAATTTTTAAATGTATTTCCATCAAAACTATAAATGCCGGCATCTTTTGTATTAAACCAAATTTTGCCGGTGGCATCTTCTGTAAAAGAATAAATATGTTCATCTTTTAAACCATTGCTTTTATTGTAATGAACAAATTGCCCGTTTTGCAAAACAGTTATTCCTTTTCCATCGGTGGCAAACCAAAGCCTGCCCGAACGATCTTTAAAAACGGTGTGAATATAATTATTGCCAATGTTGGGGATATTGTTATAATTGGTATAGGAGTAAGGGGCAGCAATATTTTTATTGGATGCTGTAATTTCAAAAATAGTGGCCACACCCTCCAGCCCGCCGGCACAAACGGTATTGCCATTACCCGTAATAGAAAGTACGCTGGCTTTTTTTAATAAAGGATTTTCGCCGAGGTTGCGGTAGTTGCCCGTTGTGGCATCTAACACAAAAATACCTTCTCCCATAGTGCTTAACCAAATGTTGTGGTAGGCATCCTGGTATAAACCGGTAATATCAGTTTTGCTGTTTAATTCTTTAATGCGGTAAAATTTACTTTGGTATTGATTACCGGATATAAAATATTTTATCAAGCCGCCATCAGTACCTGCCCAAATATTATTTTCATAATCCGCAAGTATAGTGTGAATAGTTTCGTAAGTATCTTCATTGTAAAGCGGCAATAAAGTCAGCCGGTCTGCAGCCGAATTAATTAATGCGCTGGCCGTCGTCATCCATAAATTACCTTCATCATCCTGCAATAAATTAGTAATATTATTTTTATCAGTGGGTTGCGGTATTAAATTTATGAAAGTATTGTTTGCAGGTATTTTAATTACACCATTTAATTCTGTGGCAATCCATACATTATTTGGTGCGGCTGCAATAGCATTAACCTGGCCAAAAGCCCAGTTATTCGCCTGCGGCGGAACGGTAATTTTTTTGGTGGTATGATTGTATAAACAAAATCCTTTTTCCTGCAGGCCTATCCAAAAATTATCGTTACCGGCTGCGGTAATTGTGGTAATATAATAATCCGGCAATCCTTCTTTAGGGCCAATTACCCTGATGTTTTTTTTTGCCTCTTTAATACTGCAAACATTTATGCCCTGGTCGGTAGCGGCAAGCACTTCTCCATTGGCAGCAAGTGCTAAAGCATGTACATAATTATCGCTTAAGCCATCGGCCTCATTTATTAAATACAAATGATTATTGCTAAAATAATAAACACCTTCGCCATTAGTGGCAAACCAAATATTATTTTGTTTATCCTGTATAAAAGCGGTGATGGCAACTTTAGGTGTGCCTTCTTCAGGTTCAAAATAGTGCAGTTTTTCTTTAATCATTTTTGCAATTTTTCCATTTTTAAAACCTACCCAAATTTGTTGGGTATTATCCTGGAAAATTGCAGTAACGGTATCTTTAACGCCTGCGTTTGAAAAGTTTATTTTATTAAATCTTGTGCCGTCAAAATTCATCAGCCCACTGGTAGTGCCGGCATAAATATATCCCCCGGCAGTTTTAAATAAAGTATTTATTTTAAAGGGCTGATTGTCGTGTATCAATTTAAAAGACCTGGCAGCAAATTGCTGCGCCATACTTTTTTGTATACACACCATTGCTGCAATAAGCACCACAATTTTTTTTAGCAGCAGCATGGTATTTCAAAATTATTTTTTAATTAAATCGGCTTTTACCTCTACTTTAATTTCAGAAGCCAGCTTTTCGTACACCACTTTTGGAATAGGAATATTATGATCGGCAAGCAAAACGGTAAAATTTGATTTAATACTGATGTTGGAATTTTTGATGGTGAGTTCGCTTTTTATGATGCGTTCCTGCACTACACCGTGTACAGTTAAATTGCCTTTTGTTCTTACGCTGTATACACCGTCTTTTGTAAAATCAATATCCTCAATAATTTTTCCTTCAAATGATGCTGTGGGAAATTTATTGCTTTGCAGGTAATTTTCATTAAAATGTTCCTGCTGCAGCGGGCTGTTAAAACCTTTAAAAGATTTTATGTTTACAATAAAGGCAAATTGTTTTTTTTCGGGAATGATAAGGCCTTTTAATTCTTTGCTCTGTGCTTTTATTAATTCCAGCGGCGCATCCGATCTAAAAGCAATGCTGCCGGTGCTTACCCTAAAATCCTGCAGCGGTGCCGCAGCCTGCATAGCCATCAGCACAAGTGCAACAAAAAATATGGTAATCTTTTTAAACATTTATACAGAAGTTATTTGCGTTTGCCAATAGTAAACACACGGCTGATGTTGAATCCAAAAAACACGTCGCCTTTTTCCCACAAGCCGGTGGTTTCATTAATAAATGTGCGTTCGCTCATGCCCTGCGAATTGGTAAAATGTAACTGAAATACATGGCCGCCGGTTTCAATATCAAAACCAACAGAGAGTGAATTGGTGGTGTTTAATAATTTATAATCGGGCAACTGGTAATAATATTCAAAATTTAAACTCACTCTTTTACTAAGTTTTTGCCTTCCTCCAATGCCGATTGAAATAAGGTCGTTGGGTTCGGCAGCTAACTGCACTAAATTACGATGACTGTAGGTAGGCATTAATTGCAAAGAAGTACTTTCGGAAAATTTGCGGCCAATTAGTAACTGGTGTGTAAAAAAAAGGCGGGAGCTGAAATAATTTTTTCTTGATGTGTCATCAAACCGCAATGTTTTTAACGCAATAGTAGGCACATAACTTAGGGTAACCGGCATATTACGTTTGCCTTTTGATTGCCTTAATAATTTAATTTTAAAATAAGCATCATAAGTTTTTTGAAAAGTGCTGCGCCCTATGCCCACCATTAGATAATCGGTAAGGCCAAAATCAAATCCCGTTCTCATAGTGGCATTGTCCAGCCCAAATAATTCGTAAGCACCTCCATTTACTTTTCCAAAACGGTGAGAAATTTTTACATCCATTACACCTTTGCCCACGTTTTCTACCGTATGGCCATTAATTAGCCTGGTGGTTTTAAAGGTAGCGGTAGCGTAATCGGTTGTAATGGCGTTTTCGGTTTCCAGCATTTGCATAATATCCGTAGTATCCTGCGCTGCAATTTTTTGTTGCAAACAACACAGTACTGTAACTGCACAAAATATTTTTTTTAAAAGCCGCATATTTATTTTTTAAGAAATGAATTTACATTTTTTGATCCAGGCTGCAGTTAACCGTTATCTCAATATTTTCGGCTATGCTGTTTTTTACTGCGCCGGGTATAGCAATTTTATAATCGGCCAGCTTTACCATAAATTTTGAAGCCGCAGTTGCTTTTCCATCCTTTACAATAATATTACCCGGGGCTGTTACATTTTTTGTAATGCCGTGAATGGTAAGATCGCCTTTTACACTAACTGCATAAGTGCCGTTTTTTGTAAAATTTACTTTGGTTATATCTGTAACAGCGCCTTTAAAAGTGGCCTTCGGAAATTTATTACTCTCCATATAATTTTCATTAAAATGTTCTTCCATCAATGCTTTTGCAAAACGAAAGCCTTTAGTTAATAATGAAAACTGTAACTCACCGGTTTGGGTGTTAAGCACACAAAGTACCTGGTTGTTACTGGCCTTTATGTCTTCCATTTTGGTAGTAGAAAAAATAGTTATCAACCCATTTTTGGTGTATATTTTTTGGGCGCTGCTATTGTTTGTAATTAACAGTACGGCTGTAATTACAATAATAAAACGTTTCATACTTGTAAGTTTTGTGCTTGTTATTATTAATTGTTTATTGCGCCTGCATCAATCCATTTTTTTATTTTGGTTAAATTGCAGGTACTCATTTTTGATCCATTTTTTGGCATGAGCGAAAAACCACCGGTATGAGATATTGCACCCCACAGCCTGCCATTACCAGCCTGAATTTTTACAACTGCATAAGTATCTAATTTTATACCGGCAGATGGTGTGTTGCCACCATGACAGCTTATGCAATTAGCACTCAAAATGGGCATCACCGATCGGCTGAAAGTTACCATTGCCGTGTCGCAAACGGATTGCGGGTACAGCACTTCTTCTTTATCATAATAGCAGCCGCTGCCCGATATCCATAATAAAAAAAAGCTTATCAATAAAAGCGCATTACTATTTTTATGTGCAGAAAAAAAACTGTCGTTCATTGTTTTATTGCTGGTTTAATTATTTAATGCACCGGCTGTTACCCATTTAGTTATCTGAGTTATCTGGCAATCGCTTAATTTATTTGCACTTTGAGGCATAGGCGAATATCCGACTGCATGTGTTACTGCACCCACCAACCTGCCATTTAAAGCCTGCACCTTTACGGCATTGTAATTACTTAAATCAATATTGCCCGAGGGAATGGCACCACTATGGCAACCTGTGCAGGATGCATTAATAATAACGCTTACATTGGCGCTGTATTTAAACTGCGTACTGTCGCAGGCGTTATTACAGTTAACGGTATTTTTTGCTCCTTCATTTATCCAGCGTGCTATCAATGCTTTTTGTGCAATGGTTAAATCGGTATTGGGTGGCGGTGGCATTTTATCGTTACCGGTTTCAAATAATACTTTGTATATTTTGCTTGCATCTGCATTGCCGGGTACAATGCCCCTGCGCAAGATATTTACATAACTGTCTAAAATTAAATCTTTGGTATGCGTTGTTGCATCATGGCATCCCGATTTTGCACAGTTGCTTTGAAACAGCGGTAAAATTTCTGATTGAAAACATACTCCGTTATTAGGTACAGGCCCCGGCAGCGGTGATGGATTTACCAACAAAGCAGGTGCTTCATGTTTGCAAGAATTGAATGCAAAAAAAAGCACTGTGAATGATAAAGAAATGAAGATGATTTTTTTCATTGACCTTATTCTTTAATAATAAAACATCTTTTTAAATTTACATCACCGGGAATGCCCAGGTCGGCCTCAAATAAATACCCATCGCAAATACCTTTTAGCATAATGTTTTTTCCGGCAACAATAGCTGTGTTTATGGCACCTTCCATTTCACAATTTATATACGCACCGGCTGTATTGGTTTTTAATTTAACCACAGTTTGCTGTAATTGATTTTTAGTTACTTCATTTATTATACCACTTACCTGTATCACTTTGTAACTGCTTTGGTCTCCAATATACTTGTTTTTAGCAATAGTTGAATCTGAAACAAAGGTTTGATGTAACACCGCTGCAGTAACAATTGCAGCTGGTGCGGCGGCGGCCACATCATAATGTTTTTTATTATACATTTTGTAGCCTGCTACGGCAGCTATCAATACAATAAATATTGTGGAAAACAGGATGATTTTTTTTGTTTTTGCCGGCATAAAATAAGTGTTGTTTAAAATTAAACAGGAGTTGCGCCTTACCTGCCGATATTTTACCCAACAGGCATTTACTGGTACTGAACGGGAATAAAAAGCGGTTAGTTGCTTGCCGAAATATAATGCTCCACAGGAATGCGGTTGCTGATACTTTTTGCCAGCGTCATTTCATCTGCATATTCAAGCTCGCCACCAAAAGCAATGCCCCGGGCAATAGTAGTAATTTTTACAGGGTTTAATTTTTCGCCGTTTGCAGTACGGGCCGTTAATTTTTTACCAATATAATAAATAGTAGTATCGCCTTGTATATTTGGATTGAGTGCAAAAATTATTTCACTGATGTTTTCATTAACTATCCGGCTCAGCAGCGATTCAATCTGCAACTGCTCGGGCCCCACACCATCAAGTGGAGAAATGATGCCACCTAAAACATGATACACTCCGTTAAATTGCTGGGTGCTTTCAATAGCAATTACATCACGTATATTTTCCACCACACAAATCATTTCCTGTTTGCGCATGGTGTTGCTGCAAATATTGCATAAATTTTTATCAGAAATATTATGGCAGCGGCTGCAGAATTTAATTTCTTCCCGCAAGGTTGATATGGCGCTGCTGAAATTTGTTACGTCATGTACATCCTGTTTAATAAGATGCAGTACCAAACGCAGCGCTGTTTTTTTTCCAATGCCGGGCAGTTTGGCAAATTCGTTCACCGCATTTTCTAAAAGAGAAGAAGAAAAAATCATAGGCAAATATAATGGATAATGGAATAATTGATAATGAATAATACTGCTGTCAGCAGGCGTTTGCAAGTATGGCAGTTACAATAAACTTAAAAAATTATGCATTATTCTTTAACTCATTATCAATTATAAATTGATATCACTTTCGTTTTCCCAGTTTTCTCTTATGGCAATTTTTTTAGGTAACACGATCACCTGTTCGGGTTGCAGTTTTTTTGTATAATTGCCGGGGTCCCAAATACCGTTATTATTATCATCATACAAAATTCTTATTTCATACTCGCCGGGATTAAAGAGTTTGTTGCGCCACTCTTTTTGTGTTAAGGCAAAACTTGCTTTCACAATATCTTCCTGTACAAATTGTAAAACCGGGTGTTTAGCAAAATCAAGATTATTAAAACGAATAACTACTGAGCCGTACTCACTTTCTTTTTTTGTTTTAAAACGAAGGGTATCGGTTTTAGTAAGAGTGCTGTCGGTTTTATCAGTTACAGCATTGGTTTGTATAATTAATTTGTAATCGAAATCTTCTGTCCATTTCGTAATTAATTTCAGTTTATTGCTGTCGGCAAAATAAAAAACACCATTTACGGGAACGTAATTGGTATCGGTTAAAATAATTTTAGTACTGTCTAATTTTTTTATAGGGTTATTAAATTCCAGGGTAAAGCTGTCTTTTAAATCTTGTTTAGCGCCTGCAAGCGGTAAGGTATACCTTAATTTTTTTTGTGCAGCCGTTTTTGGTTTTACAGTTGTTGCTGCCGGAAGCTTACTCGTTTTTTCTTCGGCGTAGGCAAATAAATTTACCGGAGCAGTACTGTCGCTTACGGTAATGGGTGTGCTGGTAAAAGCAAACAACTCGGTTTTAGAATTATAAGTTTTGCCACCATCGCCATCTTTTAAGGCATAAATATTATAATTGCCTGCAGGCAGATTGGTAAAGCTAAAACTGCCATCGCCTTTTACATTGGCAATGTAGTTGGGTTTTATTTGTTGTACAGATGAATCGTTGGCATTGCGGTACAGCATTACAATTAAAGTGCTGTCGGGTTTACCGGTTTCGGCCAATTGCAGTTTACCGGTAACCATCAAAGAATCGATAGTGTTGCCCGTTGAAAATACATAAGTAAAGTCTTTAAAAATATTACCTTCATTTACATCCTTAATGGCATTGCCAAAATTTATGGAGTAAGTGGTGTTTTCCAGTAAGGTGTCTTTTAATTTTATGGTTATCGTTTTTAATTTGCTTCTTATTTCAGGATTGTTTTTTGGCAGCGGCGATACCAGTACATTGCTTTGCACATCCTGCAGTTCATCAATATATTCATCAAAAGTAAAAGTGATTTTATTGCCTGTAAAATTGGTGCTAAGTAATTTTGGGTCGGCAGATAATAACCTTGGTGGCAGCGAATCCCTGTCGCCGCCGGATATGGCGCCAATTTGCGCACAACCGTTACTGCCAATAATAATAAGTGCAGCAGCTGAAAAAATAAGAAAAGAATATACAAGGTAAGATAGCCTCATTAAAATATTTTGAACTGCAAACTTAAAGGGTTTAACAATAACGGGAAGGATAAAAAACTTATTTAAAATTTATTTAGCTTTTTGGGATTTTGCCAGGTATTAAATACTGCGACTATTTCAATATGGTTTTTTTTATTTTTATAGATAACCAAATTTCTTTTATAAAAAGTATATTTTCTTAATCCTTTTTGTTTATTTAGATAAGGGAAGATTGTGGGTTGTAATGAAAGAAGATTTAAAAAAGCAGCCCATTTTACATGAAAATTTTGCAATGTCGGCTTACCAAATCTATACAATATCCAATCATACGCATCATCCAAATCTTTTAAAGCTTGTTGGGAAATAATAATGGGTTTAGGAGAGACCATATTTTTTTGTCAGTTGAGCCATAGCTTTTTTTGAAGAAATACTTTTACCTTCCTTTAATTCTTTAAGCCCGGTTTCTATTTTTACTTTTTGCGAATCGGTTAAATTGATCCAGCTTATCCCGTTAAATTTTTCTTCTTTCACAAGTGTATGCAACTTGTAAAGCTCTTTTACCATGCTTTCCGGGGCGTTGTTTATTTCTTCAATCAGCTTTTTTCTTATTGCAGTCATATTTAAAAATTAGATACTCAAATATACAAAATATGGGTTGTCTTTTTAAGACTCTTCTTCCTCTTCCAAATCATGCAACGCTACGGCCAGCTGGTTGTCTTTTACAAAATTGCACCAGTGGCAATCTTCTTTTCCGCAACCGGTGTAAAAATCCCTGCTTTGAATTTTTTGCCAGGTTTCGGTTAGCTGTTGTTTTACTGTTTCAGTATCGGCAGGCGTGATGATAATTTTTTCTTTACGGTATTCTTTTTTCTTATCGGGTTCTACAAAATCAAATTCGGTGCTTATTACTTTCCAGTCTTTTTGATCATAATTATCTACTAAAATTTTATAGAAGACAGCCTGCCGCCAGTAATCGCCGCCGTTAGGGTCTTTATCGTTAGGCGGTTTTAATTTGGCGATGGCTTTATCAATATCGCCACTCTTATAATCTACCACGTTCACGTTTTTGCCATCAAATTCCAGCTTATCTAATTTTCCTTTTAGCGGCACACTGTTTACCACTACACCACGTATATTTCTTTCAACCGCCACTACTTTGTTCCAGCTGTTAATATATTTGTCATAATAATTTCTCAGTACGTCATCACCATATTCTATTCGTCTTTCAAACGCTTCTTTAGTAAAATTTTCCCTGTGGCGGTTGATGTACCATTTAAAATCAGCAATCATTTCTTCTTTTGGCAGAAATTTTTCCTGTTTACCATCCTGTCCACGGGACTCTGTGAGCATTTTTCTAAACAATTTTTCCAAAGCATAATGTACCGCACTGCCAAATTCGGTGGCTTCGCTTTTGCCGCTGGGTATGCGTATTAAATTTTGATAATAAAATTGCAGCGGACATTTTAAATAATTGTTGAGCGCCGTTACATTCATCACAAATTTATCCAGCAAGCCTGTTATAAAATCTTCTTCTGCCTGTTCAATTTCTGGTGCCTGGGCATTAAACTGCAACAATTCAAATGCAGCCATTTCTTCGGCTGATATATCTATTTTTTTAATTGAGATAGCATGCTGTTCTAAAATTTCTGCAATAAACATAGAAGGCTCAATTTCTTTGCCATCGTTTTTAAATTTTGCAAAAGAGATTAACAAATGTTGCTCTGCTCTTGTAAGTGCCACATAAAATAATCTTCTTAATTCTTCTTCATCAGAAGAAACGGGTTGCGAAGAAAACATCGTATCAGGAAATTTATAACCACCACCAGGCTTCCGTTTCTTTTCCCAGCTGGATGCATTTACGCCTGCAAAAAAAACATACTCAAACTCTAAACCTTTGCTGCCATGTGCGGTAAGCAGGTTAACGCCTTTATCGCTGCCGGCTACCTGTACCATGGGCAAAGGCAGGTTTTCTTTTTCCATTAATTCTATAATTGCAATAAATCCTTCCAAGCCCATTAACGGATTACGGCTGGTTTCATCCTTAATAAAATCGAACAGGGCTGTAAGCAATTGCATTAATGCAATTTTTTCTTTGCTCTTCATTATATAAGGCAACACTCCTGCATGCTGAATAATATTTGCAAATAACTCCTGCAGCGTTACATTGCTAACAGCTGCAATTAACTGCTCCATTATTTTACTTACCATTTTTAAATTTTC
>JAYURK010000119.1:0-99868 GCA_043756235.1 Ferruginibacter sp.
TGCCGTCAGCAGGCGTATCGTCCATCTTCTTCTTCCTGCAGGGCATGGGCCGCAAGCCATTGCTGATAATTCTGCCTGCTGATCTGTAGCATACTTAACTGGTTGTCCGGACCGGGAATTTTCTTCAAGTGCCTTTTTAATCCCCTGTTCCAGATATTTCTTTTTCGTTCGCCAAATAGTAATCCTGTCTACATTTAAAAATTCTTCAATGTCAATAATCTTTTTTCCCTTGTTTAAAAGCAAAAGAATATTTACCCGGTTATATTCACGCAAACTTAAATTGTTGCTGCTTTTATAAAATTCCAGATAAGACAGTTCAGCTTTTTTTAATTTAAAAGGAATAGATGAATTCATTTTGTATGTTTTAGAATACAAAAGTAATGTTTCTAAACTAAATTGTCAATACACTAGATTGGTTGATGATATTCAAGAATCAAATATTAAGAAATTTATTCGTAATGGATTACGCCCAGTTTCTACTACTTTTCAAAAATTCTCCTTCAACAAAGCCACCGGCAAAAAAATTACTATAGCAAATGAACCCAGCCAAAATTATCCCGGTGATGGTGCCTTTACTTTAGTCAACGGCGTACAAAATGAAAAAGGTTTATCTAAAGGCAATGAGTTTTTAGGTTTCTTAGGAAAAGATTTAGATGCCACCATTGATTTAGGCGCCGTGATGGATATTAAAAAAGTTACGCTCCACACATTAGAACAAAACGGCAGCTGGATATATTTGCCCTCAAAGGTTGAAGTAATTTATATGTATTCCATTGATACCGGAAAAAATGCTTTGCTTGGCCCGCCTGATAAAATGCTAAGTGTGGATGTGCAACAGGGAAAAAACATTTCAAAAGTTGAAATACCGGGTGAACAACAATGCCGCTACATTCGTGTGGTGGCAAAAAATTATGGTATTATTCCTTCGGGCAATCCCGGTGCAGGTAATGCGGCCTGGTTATTTGCAGATGAGATTGAAGTGGAATAAGCTGGAGTACGACACTTGATGATTGCGTTGTCCTATCCAAAATTTTTCAGCATAAATTTTGCTTATACCACTTCAACATTAATAACACTGTCAGCCTGAGGCACTCATAAAAAAATTTTAAGCTCTTTGATAATGACACTAAAGCGAAGCAATACATTTACTTTGAGAATAAGTAATCTGCGGCAGAATAGCAGTACTCTAATTAGTGGTGCAATCCCTGCGCTTGAGCTTTGCTTCAAAGAATTTTTGTAGTTCATTTTAGTGATAAGCTATTTGTTTACAAGTAGTGATTCCTGTATAGCAGCTTATAGACTATTTTGTTCTTTGAGCCACAGATTACTTTTTTATAATCATTAAATGTAAAATTATGAAAAAGGAAATCATTTTTGAACAGATTTATGAATCAGCCGCCGGTATTGATGTTGGCAGCGAAATGATTTATGTATCTGTTGATGGCGTAAAGGTAGAAAGTTTTGGTACCTGCACTGCTGATTACAGGAACTGTATTGCCTATCTACTTAATGAAAAAGTGAGCAGGGTAGCCATGGAAGCTACGGGTGTTTATTGGATTGCATTTTATAATATGCTGGAAGCTTCGGGACTTAAAGTATCTCTTATAAACCCTGCAGAAATAAAGCAACGCAAAGGCAAGAAAACAGATGTAAGTGATTGTAAGTGGATACAAAAAGTATTTTCTGCAGGATTAACCAAAGAAAGTTTTATACCCGAAGGGAAATTATATGAATTGCGGTTTTTGGTAAGGGAGCGTTTAGATATAATTGATATGGGAGCAACTTATGTAAACAAAATGCATAAGTGTTTAGAATTAATGAATATAAAAATAGGGCATGCAATAAGCCAGATACATGGAGCAAGTGGCATGAAAATGTTGAAGGCAATTATAGGCGGAGAAAGAGATGCAGAAAAATTATTATCCCTGTGCGATAAAAAAATAATAAAGAATAAAGGAGATGTGGTAAAAAAATCTTTAGAAGCAAATTATAACGATACCTGGTTATTTATGCTAAGCAAAAATATAGAGTTGTGGGAAGAGCATGAAAAACGAATAGTACAAATAGATGAACTCATTACTGCATTGCTTAATGAGTTGACTAAAGAAAAAAAATTGATAGATTATAAACCGAACAAAGAAAAGCCTGTACGCCATCATAAACCCAAAATAGATGGCTTGCAAGATATGCTGGTAAAATTATATGGTGTAGATGTATCCACAATATCAGGTATAAATAACTATACCTTATTGCGTTTGCTGGGAGAAACAGGAATAGATATGAGCCGCTTTGAAACAAGAAAACATTTTGTGAGTTGGTGTAGTTTATCGCCAGGTCGCAATCAAAGTGGCAAGTTGAGCAAGTTTGTAAAGAGAGCGCCCTGTAATAAAGCAGGGCAAATTTTTAAAGAAGTAGCGCAATCATTAGAGAACAGTAAATTTATAGCAATAGGGCAGTTTATAAGAAACTTAAAAATTAAAAGAGGCGCATCAGTAGCCTATAAAGCAGGAGCAAGAAAAGTGGCAGAAGCTTTTTATGATAGCATAACTAAAGGAAATGAATATGTGGAATATGGGATTAAAAAATACGAAGAACAGAAAAAACAAAAAGAAATAACATTATTAAAAAAGCTGGCTAAAAAACATGATATGCAACTAACTGAAATACAAAAGTGTGCGTAATGTGTCATTAGCAGCTTGTCGAAGGCGGGTTAACAAATAAAAGAGGCTCTTTTCCAAATCACACCGGTTTCGACAAGCTCAACCTGACAACTTTTATTTGAGCATATTTAATGTCTAATTGGTATTAATAAATTTTTACAGAAATAAGATAACTTTCATAAAAACATCCTTAATTTTAAAGCAGAAGATTATTCGTTTTATACTTTCTTTTTTGCATGAGCATTTTTTTATTCAATAAATATTTTGGATCATGAAATTTTTACTGCTGTTCTTTTTTGCTGCCTTGCTTTCAAACGGCATATTTTCCCAAAACAATAAATCAATTTTTAATGGTAAAGATTTAACCGGCTGGACTATTAACGGTACAGAGAAATGGTATGTAGAAAACAAAGAACTGGTTTGCGAAAGTGGCCCCGATAAACAATACGGTTATCTTTCTACCAATAAAAATTATAAAAATTTTGAACTCACGCTGCAATTTAAACAGGAGGATAATGGTAACAGCGGCGTATTTATCCGCTCTACTATTGAAGGCACAAAAATTAGCGGCTGGCAGGTTGAAGTCGCCCCCGCAAATAAACATACAGGCGGCATTTATGAGTCTTACGGTCGTGGTTGGTTAATTCAACCCAAACCCGAAGATGAGCAATGGTTAAAAATGGGCCAATGGAATAAAATGAAGATTGTAGTGAACGGTGATGAAATTACCAGCTGGTTAAACGGTCATAAAATGGTTTACCTTAAAGATGAAAAAATTGGAAAGGGGCAAGGCTTTATTGCGCTGCAAATTCATGATGGTGGAGGTATAAAAGTGCGGTGGAAAAAAATTAAGATTAAAGAGCTGGATTAATACGTTCTCAATAAAAATTATAAACTATTTCTTTTTTTTGATTATTAATAAGTATGCTTCCATTAGCTTTTTGATGTATGATAAGTCTGGCTTTTAAAGATCAGGGAACAAATGCCAAGTTTACAGTAGTACAAAAGTTTAATCAGGGCTCCTTCCCGGAATTGGGCTGTATTCGATTCCGGGTCGCCTTTTTTGGTTCTTTTTTGGCGAAGCAAAAAAGAACAAGAAATTCATCAACACAATTATGTTTTTTAATTTGGTAATAACAACATCAATAATAAATTTGCACACCATAATTTTTATTTAATGAATAACAATAACGCATCATCCCGTAGAAACTTTATTAAAAAACTGGCAGTGTCTTCTGCAGCAGCAGCCGTTGGTACAAATTTGTATGCAGCCCAAAATAAAAATATATATTTTGAAAAACTAAAACGAACACCTGCCAGCCCTAACGATAAAATAAATATTGCCCTAATAGGTGGCGGTGGCATGGGTACGCAGGATGTACTTACTGCACTAAGTGTACCCAATACAAAAATTGTAGCCGTATGCGATTTGTATGATGGCCGCTTAAAAGATGCCAAAACAAAATGGGGTGCCGATTTATTTACTACCCGTCACTATAAAGAAATATTAAACCGCAAAGATGTGGATGCGGTTATAATAGCAACACCCGATCACTGGCACCAGCAAATTTCTGTTGATGCTATGAGGGCGGGCAAACATGTGTATTGCGAAAAGCCAATGGTACACGCCATTACAGAAGGGCCGACAGTTATAAAAGCGCAAACAGAAACAGGTAAAATTTTTCAGGTGGGCAGCCAGGGAGTTTCTTCTTTGGGCAACGAAAAAGCAAAACAGTTATTAAAAGATGGCGCCATTGGGCAATTAAATTATGCCGAAGGTTTTTGGGCACGGCATTCTCCAACGGGTGCATGGCAATATCCAATTCCGGCAGATGCATCAGCAGCAACAGTGGATTGGGAAACTTATATCAGCAATACTAATAAACGGTCATTTGATGCTACCCGTTTTTTCAGGTGGCGCAATTACAGAGACTATGGTACGGGGATGTCGGGTGATCTTTTTGTACATCTTTTTTCGAGTCTGCATTTTATTACCAATTCATTTGGGCCAAATAAAGTTTACGCTGCCGGCGGCTTACGCTACTGGAAAGATGGGCGGGAAGTGCCCGATGTTTTGCTGGGCACTTTTGATTATCCTCAGAGTGCAGCACATGCACCTTTTAATCTTTCGCTGCGTTGCAATTTTGTTGATGGCACCAGCGGTACTACTTATTTAAAACTGGTAGGCAGCGAAGGATCGATGGATGTTACCTGGGACAGTGTTACTTTAAAAAGAAATAAAACTATGGAATCAGACGATCCTTTTTACATAGAGCAAATGAAAAAAGCTGGCACACCCGTATCTGATCGAAAAAAAATATTGCCACCGGAGGAATATACATTTGCTGCAGAAAAAGATTATAAGGGTGGCCCCTACGATCATTTTGTAAACTTTTTTAACGCCATACGCCATGGCGGAAAAGTGGCAGAAGATGCTGTATTTGGCTACCGGGCTGCAGCTCCTGCATTATTATGTAACGACAGCTACAACCAGGATACAGCTATTTTATGGAATCCGGAAAATATGCAATTGGTAAAAAAATAAAACTATTAAGTATGAAAAATAAAATTTTAAAAACAACAGCTATATTTTTTTTAATGATAACCGCTGTATCATTTACTTATACAAATTATAATATGGAAACACAGAAAGGAAAATGGATTAGCCTTTTTGATGGCAAAACTTTAAAGGGTTGGCATGGCTTTAATAAAACTGGCACCATACCCAACTGGGCTATTGAAGATGGCGCCATGGTTTGCCTGGGTGCTGCTGCCGATGCACATGGCGGTGATATTGTTACCGATGAAGCCTACGAAAATTTTGAATTAAAATGGGAATGGAAAATAAGTAAGGCTGGAAACAGCGGTGTGATGTACCATGTAATTGAAGATCCAAAATACACTGCTCCTTACCAAACCGGTCCTGAATATCAACTGATAGATGATATTGATTTTACGGAAAAATTAGAAGACTGGCAAAAAACCGGCGCCGATTATGCTATGAATGAAACCAACAAAAAGAAAAAATTAAATCCCGCAGGCCAGTGGAATACCAGTAAAATTATTTTTAATAAAGGCCATGTGGAGCATTGGCTTAACGGCAAAAAAATTGTGGAGTTCCAGGCATGGGATGCAGCATGGACAAAGAAAAAAACAGAAGGCAAATGGAAAGATTTTCCTGATTATGGCTCAGCAAAAAAAGGAGGAATTGCTTTGCAGGATCATGGGCAAAAAGCTTATTTTAAAAATATTATGATTAGAGTTTTATAAAAAAAAAGAGGAAGTATCAAAAAATACTTCCTCTTTTTAAATATGAATTATAGAAAAATAATAAAATTGTATTTTCAAAAATAATTTAAAGTTTTACTGAAGCCAGATTAAAAATAAAATTTAACCATGCCTCACAGCTTCTACTTCATCAACTGTCATGGGCAATTTCTTACCCAGTAGCCTTGCACCGTCTTTGGTAATTAAATAATCTTCCTCTACCCTTATGCCACTAAAATCTCTGTAGCTTTCCAGTGCATCATAATTTATAAAAGCAGTAAATTTATTTGCTGCTTTCCATTGATCCATTAATTGAGGAATGCAATAAATGCCCGGCTCTACTGTAAGCGTAAATCCCGGTTCCAATGCACGGCCAAGACGTAACGATTTAATACCAAACTGTGTACTTTTTAAAAGAGTATCAGTATAGCCAACATAGGGTTCTCCAAGGTCTTCCATATCATGTACATCGAGCCCAATCATATGCCCAAGTCCACATTGAAAAAACATAGCGTGTGCACCGGCAGCCACTGCCTCTTTTGCATCTCCCTTCATCACGCCCAGCAGCTGCATGCCTTCCACAATTTTTTGTGCTGCTGTTAAATACACCTCTTTAAACAATACTCCCGGTTTTAACAGGGCCACAGCAGTTTGATGTGCATGCAAAACAATTTGATACACTTCTTTTTGTTTGGCTGTAAATTTTTTGCCCACCGGAAAGGTACAGGTAAGATCGCCGGCATAATTCATATCATTGCTGGCGCCGGCATCGCACAATACCATTTGCCCTTCTTTAATAGTATTGCCACAATATAAATTATGCAGTGTTTCTCCATGTATGGTTACAATTGGGTTAAAAGAAATGCTGGCATCATGGGCATGAGCCACTTCTTTTACTTTAGCAATTATTTCATATTCCTTCATCCCCGGTTTAGCATAATGCATAGCAGCAAG
The DNA here is from genome assembly GCA_043756235.1 of Ferruginibacter sp. Lineage (GTDB taxonomy): Bacteria > Bacteroidota > Bacteroidia > Chitinophagales > Chitinophagaceae > Ferruginibacter. Next base: position 6,882 of record JAYURK010000119.1, read on the forward strand.
ATGCATATCGGCACTTATACAGGTTGCCTTATCCATTTCATCCACTTCGCAGGCTTCTTTATAAGCCCGCTGACTTACGATAGCTTTTATCAATGGTACTGAGACTTTTTCGTTCAATCCTGCTACAGGTATATTTAACCATTGCGCCAATTTAATTTTATTCTCTGATCGGTAGGGAGGAATGAAATGAATTTTTCTTCCGCCTGATATTGCATTACGCAATACAGTTTCTATATTATTATAAGGCAGGGTGGATGTTACACCAACTGCTCCGGCCATTTCTTTTATGGAAGGCAAGGAACCAGTCCAAACAATATCTTCAATGGTAAGTTCATTGCCAAAAATAATTTCTTCACCGCTATCAGTATCAATAATTGCTGCAAGGCCTGCGGTGTTTAAACCAAAATAATAAAGAAAGGTACTGTCCTGCCTGAATGGATACCAGTTGTCTTTATAGTTCATCCCTATTTCTTCATTTCCTGATAGAAGGATGAGGCCTGATGAAATATTTTTCTTTAATATTTCCCGCCTGTTAGTATAAACGGATTTTTCGAAAAGTTTAAAATTCATAGTTAAGTTTTTATTTTAAAAGCATAAGTATTTATTTTGTTCCCGGTTTATTGAAAAGTGGCAATGCCATTATTTAAGTTCTGTAATACTTAGTTGTTTTACTGATGATGGTTTTAGTACATACAAATTATCGTACAATTAATATCTCCTGTAATTTTATATCACTGCTTGATGCGCCGATCATAATACGAAATTGCCCTGCTTCTACTACTGGGTCAAGATTAGGATCTAACATCGTAAGTAACTCTGGAGTAATAGCAAACTGTATTCTTTTACTTTCACCCGCTTTTAAATGTATCCTTTCAAAACCTTTTAATTCCATAACTGGCCTGGTAACCGATGACAATAAATCTTTGATATATAGTTGCACTACTTCATCACCATCTTTTTTACCAATATTCTTTAAAGTGAAACTAACTATTGAAGTATCCGTTGTTTTAATATTGTTTTTTGAAAAAGAAATATTGCTGTACTCAAAATTGGTATAACTTAATCCATAGCCAAATGGAAATTGCGGATAGCCGCTTAAATTATTATAATCATCGCCGCGGCCTGTGGGTTTATGATTATATACCAATGGCAACTGGCCTTCATGCAAGGGAAATGTTATGGGTAATCTTCCGGCAGGATTATAATTTCCTACTAAAACATCTGCAATACTATTGCCCGCCTCTTCGCCTCCATACCAAACCATGGCAATTGCTGCCGCATTATTAATCCATTTTTGCATTGTTACAGCACTGCCCCCTACCAACAAAACGATTACTGGTTTCCCGGTTTTTGCAATAGCATTAATCATTTCTTCCTGTTGACCCGGCAACGAAAGTAATGCCCGGTCTTTAAATTCTCCTTCTTCAATACCTGCAACAACAATGGCCACATCACATTTTTTTACTGCGGCAATTGCCTTGTTTATTTTTTGTTGCCCATCAGCAACTATTCCGTAATTCCAAATTAGCTTAACAGTAGCATTACCGGTGGTTTCAAAAAATTCTGCACGAATGGTATATTTTTTCCCTTTAATAAAATTGTAGTCTTTGGCAATTGTTGAGTAAGATGTTTTTTGCCAGTTATCAATATGCAATTCATTATTGATGTACAACCGGTAACCGTCATTGCCTTCAATGCCAATTTTAATAATTCCATTTTGAGGTGCCGATAAATTACCTTCCCATTTAGCTGCATAAAAATTATTATTCATTGCTGCTGTGGGGCCATACAATGTCCACCGGAAATTTATTTCATTATCAATTCTTTTTAAAACAGGAACACAATTAAAGTCGATGCAATTATAATAACTGGCCTGTAAGCCGGGCTTATTATTGTAGGATAAAAACTTAGCATCTACTATTGTAAAATCAATATGGTTTCTTCCAACACCTGCTTCATAAAATATTTTTGTATTTGCAGGTAATTTATTTTTTAGACCCTGCAGTATGCTTATTTTATTATTTCCTTCCCCGCTATATCCACCTAACCTTGCTTCTATCGCATCTGCACCTATTAAAGCGATATTTTTTATTGATGATGAAAGTGGCAAAATTTGTTTCTCATTTTTTAATAATACAAATGATTCTTTAGCTGCCTGCGCTGCAATGTTTTTATGGGTAGCAATTATTGTTGCTTCATTAAAGTTTTCATCAACATAAGGTTGCTCAAATAATCCTAACTCAAACTTTGCCGTTAATACCCTGGCCACAGCATCGTATAACCTGTTGCTGTCAATTTTATTATGTAGAAAAGGAGGTATAAATAATTCGTGGTGTTTATAATCGGTTTGAAAAATTACATCCAATCCATTGTTTACCGCATGCTCCCCACTGGATGCATAATCATTTGCTGTATGATGCAACACAAGTTCGCCACCAACTGCATTAGCATCTGATATAACAAATCCATTAAAATTCCATTGCTTCTTTAATTTTTCCAGCAGCAACCAATCATTTGCAGAACAGGCTTTACCATTTAAGGCATTATATGCCGTCATTATACTTCGTGAGCCACCTTTTTTTATACAGGCATAAAATGGCGGTAAGTAAACTTCATCTAAAATGCGTTCGCTTAATTCAACAGGATAGCTATCTCTACCACCATCACCCATGTTGGCAATAAAATGTTTGGGTGTTGTAATAATTCCGATTTGTTCAAATTGTTTTACAAATGCAACACCCATTGCTGATGATAAAAATGGATCTTCGCCATAGGTTTCTTCAGTGCGGCCCCAACGTACATCACTTGCAATGTTTACAACAGGTGAAAGTATTTGACGGATGCCCCTGATTTTTGTTTCCACTGCAATTGCTTCTGCCACCTGGCGCATTAAAGCAGTATCCCAACTTGCCGCCAATGCAATTGATTGTGGAAAAACGGTTGCACCTTTTCTTACCAGTCCATGCAATGCTTCATCAAAAGCAATTATGGGAATACCAAGCCTGGTACTATCCACAAAATATTTTTGAATGCTGTTTATTTTTTTTGCTAAAAACAATGCATCCTCTTTAGTATTATATTTTAAAAGCTGATTATTAATATCGCCTGCACCACCTGCACTTACCTGGAAACCAAATAGTCCATTCTTGTATTGACCGGGTGTTGCATTATTCAAATCACCGGGTATCATAAACAACTGCCAAAACTTTTCTTCTGCAGTCATTCTTTTTAATAAGTCTGCAACCCTGCTTGCAATGGGTTGCGTAGCGTCTTTATAAATAATTTTTTGGGCATCACCTCTCAGGTAAAAGCTGGTGAAAAATATAATAACAAATAATTTTTTTACAAATTGCATTAAAAAAGTTTTAGTAGTTTATTTGTTTAGGATAAATCAGTTCACAAACACTTCATCAGCAAACACCCATACTTTATCACCTTTGCCAGGATGCCAGGCCGGCAATTTTGATACCGGCACAGCAATGATTTTTAGATATTTTACGGTTATGGGTTTAAAAGATACTTCGAAAGCTTTAAGATAACCAGGTTGTATTACTGTGGGTTGCTGTGGCCTTACACGTCCTAACCATTTTAAATTATTGATTTTATCACCACCCCAAACTTCTATCAACAAAGGCGGCATTATATAACCTCCAATATCCACTAAAGTACTTAGGGTTACACTCTTTACATTTACAGCAGTATCAAAAAAAAGCAGGCTCTCCATTTTATTTTTTCTAAAGCCCAGCCATTTTCCACTTTTAAAATTGTTGGCTTCTCCTTTTACCAGGTCAATTAAAGTACCAGGGCCATCACCTTTATACTGCTCATCGGGGGGCTGCAGGTTTAATACGGAATCGGCTTTATAGGCAGAACTAAAAAAATAATTTTCCATAACGGCACTGCTTACCCAACCTTGTTTAAATGCTTTTGCTTTTATAGTAACATTTTTTGTCAGCACAATATTATTATGGTATTCCGGCGAATGAATACTGTCGGGTTCTGTACCATCGAGTGTGTATTTAATAGATACACCGCTTATATAATGCTTAATCTTAAGGTTAATGGGGGAATTAATGATTTGTTCTTCATTCATTAAAAGAGGTGCGTTTAATTGCAAAATATTGCTATCGCCTTTAAAACCTTTTTCAAAGGCAATACCTTTCATTTCATTTTGTAATGATGCAATTTCCGTATCCGTAAGTGAAGTGTTCCATACAAATAGCTGTGATAATTTTTTTAAAGAAGACAAATTTTTTAAATCATTTTTGCTGATTGCGGTACCTGATAATGATAGCTGACGGAGGTCTTCCAGTTTACTTAATTCATTTAAAGAACTTCCCGTGATATCAGTAAAGGAAAGATTTAGTTTTCTTAAGTTTCGGAATTGCCCGATGATTTTTAACTCTTCATCTTTTACCGGCATTTTATTTAAATTAAGACTAACCACCTGCTCTTTTACTGTCAGCAATTCTTTTAATTGGTCGGGCTGATAAGATGCTGCACTAAAAAAATCAACACCCAATGCTGGTGATGCTGTGGCCAATGGAGCCACCATTCTGTAATTGGTATTTAAATTCTTAATCTTGTTTGCATCAGCCTCCTCAAAATCATAATCATCGGTTTCAATGGTATTGAAAATAGTATTGGCAATTATACGAAGGGTATCCGTTTCAGGCAGGTCAATTACTTTGGTTTTAAAGTCGGCACCACTTTTTATCCATGAATATAAAACTTGTATTTCCTCTTCTGTTAACTGTGGCTTTCCTTTTGGTGGCATGTGCTTTTTATTATCCATGGGTAAATGCAGCCTGCTTAACAACAATCCATATCCGGCAGCAGTTCTATCCCATAGTATTCCATTTTTACCCCCTTTTAATAATAACTCTTCTGCTTGCATTATCAATTGTCCTTTTGCTTTTTTTGCATTATGACAACTGTAGCATTTTGATTGCAGAATGGGACGCACCATATTTGTATACACCACTGCATTTTCAAACAGAATTTTATCTTCAGATATTTCAGGTTTTACAGGTGCCAGTAAAAAATTTTGTCCATGTGTAATTTCTGCACCCTGATGGCCGGTAAAAATCAAAGCTGCTAAACTAAATATTGCTATAGAAGAATTTAACCAATTGATGTTTCTTAATTTCTCCAGGTAAGCATACCATACAGCAGTAAGAAGAGCAATAATAACGCCACTCCATTTATGCCATTGCAAAGCGGCTGCATCATATCCTTCTTCTTTAGAAAGAAATAAACCCATTAACGCAGTAAAGGCTGCAGTACATGCCGATGCTAATAATAACCAGTTGCCGATATTTTTAATCGTCTCATCATCTTTGTTCTTTTTTTCTATAATTAAAGTCCAGAATATATATACTACCAGTAAAGTGATAGGGAAATGAAGCAATAAAGGATGCATACGACCCATTACCTGTAGCCAGGAAGGTATTGCGATCCTGCTTTCAACTAACAAAAAAAATACCAGCAGACAGTTGATGGCAAAACAAATATTAAATATAATATTCCTGGTGCGTTGCATAATCAATATACTTTTATTTCATCTAAAAACATCCAGCCATGCTCTCCCTTAGCAACATGCCAGGCAGGAATGTTTTTCTTTACAAGAATGCTGATTGATATTTTACTGGTGACTATTTTATTATTAGTAGCAAGAACTTTATACTTTGAATGCGTTCCCGGTGTTTCCTTCTCCGCAAATAAAACTTCTTTTGCAAAAGGCTTAAAACTGTTTGATCTATTATCAAACCAAAGTACCTCTATTTCGTCCGGCATAAATACCCAACTGTTTTCGCTTTGTAAAAAATTCAGCAGTACTTTTTGTACAGCCTGTTGTTTTCCTAAATCCAAAAGTACAGTAACTGTATCGCAATTATAGCCCATCCAGGTGTTGCTATTAACATTTGCAATTCCGCCTTTATTATCATTTAAAGTATTTGCACCGTTACCGGGATATTTTGTATTGGGTAGAGTTTGTTTTATCGCCCGGACTGGTATGCCATCTTTAATAAAAGTAACTGCCACTGTTGCTGAAGAATGAAAATTATTGCCCCCTACTTTTGCTTTAATTGTTGTGAAATTATTTTTTATAAGTATTGGTTTTTTATATACAGCATCATTTACAGTTGGCTCCTGATTAATAAGTGTGTAATATATAGAGGTATTACTTTGTGCAAATTTTAATTCAACAAACGTTTTGTTTGTAAAGAAAACGGAATGGTATTTTATCAATGGTGGAGCCAATTGAAAAGTATCCTGCGCAAAGAGAGCACATGAAAAACTTAATAACAATAGTGTAATACTGTTCCTCATTATGCAACCGGAGTTAATTTGTAAGGATAAACACTTCCCGAATTCCATTGCGCTACATACAAATTCTCTTCATCGTCTATACAAACATCATGAGGATATTGAAATGCTTTTATGGTTTGATACATTTCGTCTGGGATATTATTCTTGTAAGTTGGTTCGCTGCCGGCGATATTTGAAACTACTTTATTATTTTTATCCAGTACAGTTACAAAACCAGATTGTTGCCAAAGCCTGCTGTTACACTGTAATACTGCGGCATACAAAAAATCGCCTTTAATTACCGGGCGGCAAACCCATGCGCCGGGCAAACTGATGGTATCAATATATTTTCCATGTGGTGTAAATCTTTTAAAAGCATTTTCTTCTCTTGAAGTTATAATTAATACCGGGTTATTTTTATCACGGTTATCATAACAAATACCATGTGCATTTTTTAAATGTTTGTTTTCATTTCCCCGGCCGCCCCAATGCCTGATGTATTCACCTTTATAATTATACTGAATAATAAAATCTTTTCCATAACCATCAGCTACATAAATATCTCCGTTTGGTGCAATGGTAGTTTCGGTAGGCAAAAACTCTTCTGCCTTGCTGTATTCACCAGTTTCTTTTGGATAGTCCAGTGTCAGTAATACTTTGCCATCCAATGTTGTTTTAATTACCTGGTGGCGATTGTTATCGCAGATAAATAAAACGTCTTCGCCATTTTCATTAAACAAAGTTAACCCATGTGCCCCGGGATATTCATTGCCCCATGTGTTAATCAATTTTCCTTTTTTATCGTAGATGATAATATTATTTTTTGTTTCGTTGGTGAGCAGTAAAATTCTTCCTTTACTGTCCTGCACCATTTCATGACAATCTTTTACGGGATACCGGTTAAAATCTAATGCACCCCATTTTGTATCGATGCGATAGCGTTTATTGTTATGACCTAAAATAATATCGTGTTTATGTTTTGCATTTAGCAATGAAGGCATGCAGGCTAAGCCACCAGTTATTATGTATGATTGTTGTATAAATTTTCTACGGTTCATAAATATATTTCAGGTAAAAATTATTAAGGGTACAAATATGCTACTGTCATGTAAAGCTTATGCTGTCAAACCTCACAGGTTTATCTAAACCAGTTTGTGTTAAAAAAAGCGTTATAAAACCTGTGAGGTTTATGCGCTGCTTCAAAGTTGACATACCACTATGCAATCAATCCATTTACAACTTCGCCGGCAACATCTGTTAAGCGATACCTTCTTCCCAAATGTTTAAATGTTAATTGCTCATGGTTTAATCCCATCAGGTTTAAAACCGTTGCATGAAAATCATTTACATGCACCTCGTCTTTAATAATGTTATAACCAAACTCATCAGTTTCTCCATACACACCGGGTTTTACTCCACCGCCTGCCATCCATACAGTAAAACATCTCGGATGATGATCTCTTCCATAATTTTCTTTTGATAACGGGCCCTGGCAATAATTTGTTCTGCCAAATTCGCCGCCCCATATCACCAATGTTTCGTCTAACAAGCCCCGTTGTTTTAAATCAGTAATCAATGCAGCACTTGCCTGGTCCACATCCTGGCATTGCCCTTTTATTTCTCCCGGTAAATTATTATGTCCATCCCAACCCTGGTGATAGAGTTGCACAAACCGAACACCATTTTCTGAAAGTTTTCGTGCCAGTAAACAATTGGCAGCATAGGTGCCGGGCACCAAACATTCGGGTCCATATAATTTAATAATGCTTTCGGGTTCTTTACTCATGTCGGTTATTTCCGGCACGGCGGTTTGCATACGATAAGCCATTTCGTACTGCTGAATTTTTGTATTGATCTCCGGGTCGCCAAATTCTTTATACGATTCCTCATTCAACTCATTTACTTTATCCAGCATTTTTCTTCTATCATCTTTACTAATGCTTTCAGGATTGTTGAGATACAATACCGGGTTATCGCCGCTGCTAAACTGCACACCTTGGTGAATAGAATCTAAAAATCCATTGGTCCATAATTTTGAATATACGCCTTGACCATTTCCTTTTCCTTTGGAGAGCAGCACACAAAAAGCCGGTAAGTTTTTATTCTCACTTCCTAAACCATAACTTAACCAGGAACCCATACTGGGCCGGTTACCCACCTGTGCACCCGTTTGAAAAAAAGTTAGTGCAGGATCATGATTGATGGCTTCGGTAAACATTGATTTTACAATACACAAATCATCGGAGATGTTAGCAATATGCGGCAACAGTTCACTAAACCATGCACCTGATTTACCATATTGTTTAAAATTAAAAACGCTTCCTGCCAGTGGAAATTTTTTCTGATCGGCGGTCATACCTGTTAAGCGTTGGCCCATGCGAATGGATTCAGGAAGATCTTGTCCAAACATTTCCTGCAGCTTGGGCTTGTAATCAAATAAATCCAACTGCGACGGTGCCCCGTTTTGAAATAAATAAATAATTCGTTTTGCTTTTGGTGCAAAATGTGGAAGACCTGTCATCAATGCTTCTTCATCCATCTTTCCTCCAAACAAATCAGGAATTAATAAAGAACCCAGTGCTACACTGCCAATACCCAAACTAAGTTTAGATAAAAATTTTCGGCGGTTTAAATTTAAACTGTGTTCTAAAATTGCTTTATTCATGTTCAACTTTTTGTTATGGCTTCTTCCATGTTATAAATGGTGTTGATGGTTTTCATTAATGCTGCAAAAGCATTCACATCTTTTATTGCAGCAGTTGGATACTCTCCTGCTTTTACGGTTGCAGCTGCATCTAATGTTGTTTGTTGAAATAATTTTAACTGATTATTAAAATAAGCTATCAAAATTTCTTTTTCTTTAGCATTTGCTTTTCGGCAAATAATCAACCGAAATGCTTTTTGTATTTTATCATCAGCGGAAGTTGACTCACTCATTAAATTTTGTGCCAGCACTCTTGATGCTTCCAGTAATGCAGGATCGTTCATCATTATTAATGCCTGCAATGGTGTATTTGTTTTAGAACGTTTTACTTCACATTGATCCCGGTTACTTGCATCAAACAAAGCCATCCCAGGCGGAGGCAATGTTAACTTTATAAAAGTGTACATACCCCTGCGGTATAAGTCATCGCCTTTATCCTGTTTGTAAGAAGCCAGCACTCCCCTCCCTGATGTTGCACTTTCCCATAAACCTTTAGGCTGGTAAGGCTTTACGCTGGGGCCGCCAATTGTTTTTACCAATAATCCACTGCTGCTTAAAATAACATCACGAACAAATTCTGCCGCCAATCGATTTCTTGGTCCTCTTGATAAATAAATGTTATCGGGGTCTATCTTTTGTTTTGCTTCAGTTGTTTTAACCGATTGGCGATAAGTAGCTGACAGTACAATTTTTTTTACCAACTTTTTAATATCCCATTCATTTTCCATAAAATCAACTGCCAGCCAATCGAGTAATTCCGGATGTGAGGGCAACTCTCCCTGCATACCAAAATCACCAGACGTTTTTACAATTCCTTTTCCAAATAAATTTTGCCAAACCTGGTTTACAAAAACTCTTGCAGTTAAAGGATTTTCTTTTTCAGTAGTCCATTTAGCCAAACCGATTCTGTTTCGTTCATATTTGTTCTCATCAAACTTCATTACTGCAGGCACCGCCGATGCAGTAAGTGGTTCGCCAGTTGGTTTATCATATACACCACGGCTGAGTAAATAAGTTTTGCGTAAGGTATCTTCACCCATTACAGAAACGGTCATCATTCCTGTATCTTTTTTATTGATAAATGATAACAGATCTTTTATATCATCATCATATAATTTTAAGATCGGAAATTTTGCCGGTTTTGAAACACTCACATCTCCTTCATATCCTTTTTCGCCTGTATTATTAAAAAATGCCAGCAATGAATAATAATCTTTTTGAGAAAACGGATCGTACTTATGATCATGGCACTGTGCACATTCAAGTGTTATGGCCTGTATGCCTTTGGTAAATGTTTTTGTTTTATCAAATAAATATTCCATCCTGTATTCTTCAGGAATAACACCACCCTCTTCTGTGTATTTATGATTACGGAAAAAACCTGTAGCTAAAATTTGTTCTTTAGTGGCATTTGGCAACATGTCGCCGGCTACCTGCCAGGTGATAAACTTATCGTAAGGAAAATTTTTATTGAATGCATGAATAACCCAATCTCTCCATGGCCATTGCGTTCTGATATTATCATCCTGGTATCCATAACTGTCTGCATACCGGGCCACATCTAACCAGTGCACTGCCATCTTTTCTCCATACTGTGGCATACTCATCAATTCATCTACAATCTTTTCATAAGCATGGTCAGCATTATCATTTAAAAATTTATCCATCAATTCAATTGACGGAAGCAAGCCGGTTATGTCCAATGCTACTCTTTTAAGCAATCGTTCCTTGTCTGCCTCTTTATTTGGTGATAATCCTATTTCTTCAAGTTTATTAATTACAAAATAATCAATCTCATTTTTTACCCATGTTGTGTTTTCAATTTTTGGCAATGTTTTTTTTTGCGGAGCAATAAATGCCCAGTGTTTTTCATAAATCGCACCCTGCTCAATCCATTTTTTTACCAACGCTATTTCATTTGCAGATAACACACCTAAATGTGATTCAGGCAAGGGCATCATGTAAGATGAGTCTTCAGAAGTAATTCTTTTATACAATTCCGACTCTTCCGGCTTGCCGGGCACAAGAGCAAAAGCACCTTTAGTTTCCGTAAGTGGTGCAAAAGCATTTTCACCAATATCCAATCGTAAATTAGCTTCTCTTTTATTGGCATCAGGGCCATGGCAGGCAAAACATTTATCTGATAGAATTGGACGAATGTGAAAATTATAACTGACTGTTGAGGGTAAATTATTTTCAGCTGTTTCATTTTTATTAAAGCAGGAGATAAAGCATGCAATGCTGCAAATGAAAAGCAAAACAATTATCAGTAGCTTATTTTTCATGATGGTATTCCCTGTTTGCTAAAGTTAATTAATAAAAAGTAAATTAATAAGACTACCCAAAGTTGAATAACCATTTGCCGGGCACAATAGTTTACAAAAACACGATTATAATTTATCTAGAGCCAGCATAGTGCCATTGAATTAATTGAAATTACTGATCTTTTAATTTTAGTATTACCGCAGCTTCATTATTAACCCCTGCTATTACGGTATTATTATTTACAATTTCCAGGCTTCTAACATTACCCTTTAATTTTAAACCGCTCCTTGATTGTGGTATATAGGAAAAATTATTTTTACCATCTCCTAAAAGCAACACGCCATGATTTGCATTGTAGCGACCAAACTTTATTCTTGTCCATGTATTGTTGCCTGCAAGTAAAATATCTTTTTTACCATCCTTATTCATATCGGCAGTAACTATACCATAAACAGGCGCATACTGTGCCTGCAGCGGTAATTGATGGAGTACAAAACCTTTTAAGCCCTGGTTTTCTAAATATACCGTTTGCATTGCAGCAGCTTTTAAAACTCCGGCATCTTTCAATGCAGTTTCAGAAAATATGTCGTTAATGGTGGCGTTGGCATAACTTTTATATTCTAAAAATTTTTTCTTAAGCCCCGGTAACTGATCTGTTAAATCATCTCTTGATGCTGCAGGATACGATACGCCCTGAATGTAATAACAAAGCACCGGATCAATGGAACCATTGCCATCAAAATCTTTATAATAAATACTCATGGGAGATTTTTCATCTACTTTAAACTGTGTATTGCTGCCGCAGTTACCAATAATAAGGTCAATATCCCCATCACCATCCATGTCGCTGGCATTTATTTTATTCCACCAGCCACTGCTTTCAAAATGGATGTAGCTGGCTGATGCATCGCTTAAAATTCCTTTTTGATTAAGGAATACTTTTACGGGCATCCATTCTCCTGCAACAATTAAATCCATTTGTTTATCATTATTTACATCAGCCCATACGGCATCGGTAACCATACCAATATTTTTTATTATCGGGCAAACAGCTGCCGTTGCATTGGTAAAATTTCCTTTACCATCATTGAGTAATATGTAACTCTCCGGTGCAAGCGGATATTTACCCGGAACCACCCTGCCGCCAACAAATAAATCCATATCACCATCGCCATCAATATCAGCTGCTTTTACGCAACTTTTGCTGCTTAACATTTTTGGCAATGCATTTTCTTTAATGCTGTAATTTCCTTTACCATCATTAAAATATAATCGATCCTGCAATGCTGCATCATTTTCATCAAACTCGTATCCACCGCTGGCAGCGTATAAATCATTATCGCCATCTTTATCGGCATCAAAAAATACAGCAGCTACCGTTTCGCTATTGATATTTTTCGATAAATTATTTTGTTCTTTAATTACAAACTGGCCATTTGCGTTTTGTGTAAAAATTTTTGAAGGCTCACCTTTTGCACCTCCCATAAAAAAGTCTTCCCTTCCGTCGGCATTTATATCTGCAACAGCAATACATGGGCCCTGGCGGGAAAAATAATTTGGCAACAAAGTTTGCACGGTAAAATCATTAAAATTATTTTCAGTATGTAAGGCTGTTGATAAATTTGTTTGAGAAAAAAAAGTTTGCCTATTTATTCCACTCGTATCATAATTCCATTTGCCTGCAGCAGCGGCAGGCTGCATGGTTATGGTTTGATTAGATTTTACTGCTGTAAGTTTTTGATAATGATCGTTAGGCCAAATTACTATAACCGAATCTACAACGGTGTTGCCGGCAATACCAAAACATAAAACAGGATCTACCGAAGATTGAAAACCTCTTACCGGCATCTGTTCCTGGTAATATTTATTACTACCACAGTACAAAATTACTTTGCTGCCTATACCGCTACCATTTTTAATATCGCCCTGCAATTTTATTTTTAAGTAATTGGTTTTATTTATTTTTTCATTGTTGTTTCTGTAAATGCCTGCATAATCGTTAACATTATTTACCACCAGGTCCATATCGCCATCATTATCTAAATCGGTATACGCAGCACCGGCAGAAACACCTTTTTCATCAAATCCCCATTCGGCAGTTTGCTTTAAAAATGTACCATTACCATTATTTTTAAAAATATAATTTGCAATTTGATTGGTGGGCATTTTACGGATATACTCAGGTATCGGATCAACAGAATCTTTATGCATACTTTTAATGACCCTGTCAACCGAATATTTTAAAAAATCCATTTCTGTATAATCTTTTACATAGCCGTTAGTAACAAACAAATCTTTATTTCCATCATTATCATAATCGCTGAACAATGCAGCCCAGCTCCAATCGGTATTGGACACACCAGCCAGTTGCGCTACTTCACTAAAAGTACCATTACCATTATTTTGCTGCAGCATATTTCGACTGTACTGATAATAAAAACCTTTAGAAAACAATTGCTGAAATTTATCAAAGTTCTCCGGCCCGCTATGCATTTTAATCACCTTATTTTCTTCAGGCATCATATCTAAAGTTATATAATCAATCAGGCCATCGTTATTATAATCAGCCGCATCGCTGCCCATAGAATATAAAGAGGTTTGATCCATTGCATCCGAAAGCTTTTCGGTAAATGTGCCGTTACGGTTATTGATGAATAAATAATCCGCTTCATTAAAATCGTTAGATACCAATACATCGGGCCAGCCATCATTATCAATATCTGCCACAGCAATACCCAAACCAAAACTTAGCACATTGGAAGTAATGCCAGCCTGCAGGCTAACATCATTGTAATGGCCATTATCGTTGCGGTAAAGTTTACTGCCAAAATCGGGATTGGTTTCTTTGCGGATGTTAGGTTCATCCTGCACACCTGCCGAATATTTTTGTAAAGAGTGGTTGATGATAAAACAATCCAAATCACCATCTTTATCATAATCAAAAAAAGCTGACTGTGTGGAGTAGCCGCTGTTATCAAGCCCGTAAGCAGCTGCCTGTTCTGTAAAACTAAGGTTACCATTATTAATAAAGAGCAAATTTTTTCTCATCTCCGGATTGATATCTGCACTCCGGCAAATATAGATATCCAGTTTGCCATCGCCATTTACATCAGCCATAGTTGCACCGGTACACCAGCCCTGTTTAGTGGCTACGCCGCTTTGTGCTGTTATATCTTCAAACTTAAAATTGCCCTTATTTAAAAACAACCTGTTTTTAACCATGTTGCCGGTAAATAAAATATCGGGTAAACCATCATTATTAATATCGCCTATTGCCACACCGCCGCCATTGTAGAAATATAAATAATTGGCTACGTTTAATGGCCCGTCTTCAAACAGTGTATTGTTAAAATTAATTGAAGTAGTGTTTTTATCAAGCCTTGTAAATAAATGGCTGGCATCATTTCCGCAGCCGGTTAGCAGCACTGCGATAATGATTACCAAATAAGAATTTGAGCAACGTATCATGGTCAGTAATAATGGTAAACTGAAATCAAAAAAAGATTCCACCGAATTTAATGCTTACCGGTGGAATCTTTACAATATAAAAAATAATTATTTAGTTTTTATCCCACCACAAAGGTGTGGTAAGTTTATCGCCACCCGAACCCAATAATGGTATTGCTGCATTTACTGCGGCACCGTTATTATTTTTTTCTGATGCCAAAAAGGGGATCCTTCTTATCCATGCTGCATTTGGATTGGGCAAATCTGCATTTTCTGAATTTGCTACGGGGTACAAAATAAAGTTACGTGCTCTTCTGTAATCGGCCCAGGCCTCGTTACCATCCGGAAATAAAGCCAGCCATTTTTGAATAGCAATTTGTTCTCTTTGTACAGCAGCAGTAACACCAAACCTAATGGGTGCGGTTGATACTGCAGGTGAATTTAAAAAATCGGCGGGTGCTACTGG
The DNA here is from genome assembly GCA_043756235.1 of Ferruginibacter sp. Classification (GTDB taxonomy): domain Bacteria; phylum Bacteroidota; class Bacteroidia; order Chitinophagales; family Chitinophagaceae; genus Ferruginibacter. Next base: position 22,076 of record JAYURK010000119.1, read on the forward strand.
TACGTTAACACTGTTTATGTAAGCAGTTATGGCCGCTGCATTTGTAATGCCCCATTGTTTCATCGAATTGGTAATACCTGCTTCATACAAATCTTTGGCGGTACCACCCATATTCCATCCCAGCAAAGCACCTTCAGCACGGTTAAAATAAGCTTCGGCCGCACACATAATATTAGCTGATGTGGTTAAATAATTATCATTACCACCAAAGCTGGGTGACGACCATCTTTTACCCACTTTTGCATTTGATGTTGCCTGGTTGGCAGCATTACCTAACTGGGCTGCGGTTAATCCGTTTCTCAAACCATCATATTGTCCTGTACCATTAGGATTTGTTTTTGTGGAGTTATTAGGTAACCAGTATTCCTGCATGCGGGGGTCCTGATAACCTTTTAATACAGATTCCATTGTGGCACTCATTCTAAATTCGTTCCAGTCGCTCATTATTGAAAGTCCGTTATTATCACGGCCGGCTTCGCTTTTTGTAAGCAGGGTATCATCAACGGGGCTGTCTGTCATAACGCCTGACGCAACAGCAGCTTCTGCTTCTGTTTTAGCACGGGCGGGGTCAACTTTAGATATTCTTAAGGCTAAGCGTAACCGTAAGGAGTTGGCAAACTTTATCCATTTGTTTACATTACCGCTATAGATCAAATCAAAACTGCCATATGGTGTTTCGCCTGTTTTTGCTTTTAACACGGTAACTGCTGCTGTTAATTTTTTAAAGAAATCATCATAGATTTTATCCTGTGCATCGTAAGGAATTGATTTATCTGGTGTACCTGCTTTAAAATAAGGGATCGGCCCCCAATAATCAGTTACCCGGTGAAAACCAAGTACCCAAACAATATCTGATAAAGCTTTTTCTGCAGAGCCCGGTGCTGCGGCAGCATTTATTGATTGTAATTGAGGAACAAGATCGGTATAGATTGGATTAAAAGCAGCACCTACCCAATCCATTCTTATGTTTAACCTGTCCGAAGGAAAGTAAGTTGCTGTACATGCAAAATACTGTGCATACTGATCGGCAAAAAGATTTTGGGCAATCTGGTAATTCCAAATGTTAGGGATTGCAGTTGCTTCGGCTTTTGCAAAAAGAAATGGTAACTCTGCCGAACCTACAGTAGCCACCGCATTTCTGTTTGTATTGATATCATCAAACTTTTTTGTGCAGGATGATAAAACAAAACTACCGCAGCAAAAAGTAAGCATTAAAAGATTGAAATTTTTTAGCTGTTTCATATTCAATTTATTTTATAAAGAATTAAATTAAAAAGTTATTTGCAGATTTATCCCTGCGCTGCGGGTAGATGGTAAGGTACCATACTCTACACCCTGCCAGTTAGCATTACCAAGACTCATATCCGGATCAAACCACATTTTCCTGGTGCCAATGCCGGGTATATCCAAAATAGATTTACCCCTGTATAACCAAAACAAATTACGGGCAATAGCAGATACTTTAATACTCTGTACAAATGAAAGCGCTTTTATTGCCGGAAGCGTATAACCCAATGATAATTCTCTAACCCTGAAATTGGTACCGTTGTAAGCAAAAAACTCTCCTGCACCATATCTTTTTCCAGAAGCAATTTGCCAAAAATCCTGCGCTTTTATAGAAGCTGAAACCGGCTGACCGCTGCTGTTAACTCCACCAAGATTTAATCCTCCTTCCCTAAATTGATCGGTAACTTTTGGTATACCGCTAAAGGCCAGATTCATTTCTGTACCTGAAACTATTGTACCGCCAACTCTTCCATCTACTAACAGGCGTAAAGAAATTCCTTTATATTCAAACGTGTTTGTAAAACCAAGCGTTGCTTTTGGATTAAAATTACCGATGTACTCTTCCTGGGTAGTTAAAACAGGTTTACCCAGGGCATCAACTATTCGGCTGCCTTTTGCATCGGTAGCCCATTTAAAAGCAATTAGGTCCCCGTAAGATTTACCTTCTTCTACAATTGGAGTGGCAGAACGGTTAAAACCTCCTCCAAGGGGTACCCGTTTAATATCCGGATCAAGTGAAAGGATTTTATTGCGGTTTGCAGCAAAATTAAAAGTTACATCCCAGCTAAATTGCTTTGTTCTAACTGGTGCTCCTGTTATCACTAATTCAAAGCCTTTATTTTGAATATCACCGGCGTTTATATATTTACTGTTATACCCAGATGCAACCGGCAATGCAACGGTTAATAACTGATTAATGGAATTACTTTTATAATAGTTAGCCGTAAACCCAATGCGGTTATTTAAAAATCTTGCTTCAACACCAAACTCTAAACTGGTTACCAGCTCAGGTTTTAAATCGATAGGTAATACCGGATTGCGGGATAAAAAACCTGCGCCTGCACCCTGACCGTAATTATAAAACGCCGTTAAAAGTTGCGGACGACCTCCATTACCCACCTGGGCATAATTGATATTGGTTTTTAAAAACGATAAAACTTTAGGCAATTCTTTCACCAAATCTGAAACCACTACTGAAACACCTACTGCTGGATAGTTATAGGTGTAAGGAGTCGGTAACCTTGAATCCCAATCCCGCCGCAAACTGGCATCAAGAAAAATAGCATCTTTAAAAGAAAAGTTAGTTTGTGCAAAAACAGATTGAATTTGGGTTTGCACAAAAGATGAATTAACCGAAGGTGTTTTGGCAAAGTTTAAACTGAATTTATTGGTAATATTTAAACCGCCTGCATTTTGTCCGTTCTGGTCTACTCTGCTATCCTGGTGTATAGTTCCTAACCTGTAATTTACTTTTATATCTTTTGTGATGGTGTTATTACCCTCCAGCATGGCATCAAACCATTTTTCGGTAGTAGTGATAGTTTGTTTTGCATAATCGCCGCCAGAATTGCCCCACAATATGGTACCCTGCGATACCTGGTTTTCTCCCCTGTCGAATGTTTTATCAATGTTAGCCTTACCCGAAAGTGTAAGCCAATTGTTTATTTTATATTTAGCAGTAATAAAACCAAGCACCCTGTCCCTGGTTTCGTTAATGGAGGTGCGGTTAACTAACCAGTAAGGGTTTTGATAAATTGAACTTAATGCAGAAGGAAATGCCGTTGGTGTTGGAATACCGATATTATTTAAAGCTTCAAAATTCTTTGCATCAGCGGTTGAAATATTCCTTGCAAGGTTATATATATCTATCACCGGTGCATTTTCTTCACCGGTACGGGGCCTGTTTTTTATATCCTGGTTTAGATAAGTAACTTTTGCATCGGTTGAAAAACGGCTGGTGATTTGATTGCTCAACCGCAGGTTAACTGTATGGCGCAACAATTCGTTTCCTTCTATAATGCCCACAATTTTATTGTTGGTATAAGAAAGATAGGTTTGCATTTTTTCTGTTCCGCCAGATACCCCGATGGAATTATTAAGACTGTACCCTTTTTTAAAAAAATCTTTTACATTATTATCCTGCGGCGAATAATTACTTTGATTGCCTAAATAGTTGGTATAAGATTGCCCCGTCATTTTTGCTCCCCAACTTTCGCCGGAGTTTGCAACCAGTGCACCGGCATTTCCCTGGCCATATTGATTTTGAAAATCGGGTAAAGCAAAAACACTTTCTGTAGTAACACCTGAATTAATGGTTACTGCTATCTTATCTTTTTTGCCTTTTTTGGTAGTAATTACAATTACACCATTACCTGCCTGGCTGCCATATAACGCTGCCGCAGATGCGCCACGTAAAACAGTCATCGATTCAATATCGTCGGGGTTAATACTTGATGCACCATCGGAGCCCTGCACCGCACCAAAATCGCTGGTAGCTGTACCGTTAGTACCATTACTTATGGGCACACCATCCACTACAATCAATGCATTATTGGTTCCCTGAATGGAACGGTTACCCCGTAATACAATTCTTGCACCACTACCCGGCCCGCCTGAGCCCTGGGTTATTACAGCATTAGCTACTTTACCCTGTAAAGAGTTGATGACGTTATTAGGATCTCTTGCCTCGGTAAGCTCAGAAGTTTTTACAGTTTGTACGGCATACACCAATGATTTTGTTCTTCGGGTGATGCCTAATGCTGTTACCACTACTCCCTCCAGCTGTTGCAGGTTTTCTGTTAATTCAATAACCGCATCATTGGCATTTGCTCCAATTGATCTTTCTATATTATTATATCCTACACTGGAAATAACAATAACAACATTTCCCGATGGCACCGTTAAGGAAAAACCGCCATCTGCACCTGTAGCTACAGCATTGCCTTTGCCTTTTACAGAAACAGATGCCCCGGGGACGGGCTGATTGTCTTTTGCAGAAATTACCTTCCCATTTAACGTTCGGGTTTGCCCGTAAATGCTGCCACAACACAATAGTAAAACAGCAAATAAAACTGGTTGAATTTTTTTCATTGCAGGAGTTGTTTTGGTTAAGTATGAGGAATTAGTACATGTACTAAAAAATCATTACATAATTAATAAAAAAAATTAAGAAATCCAAGTAAATTATTAAAAAAAATTATTTTGTTCAATTTCTTAACTTTGAATCAAACTAAAAAATCATTTTCATAAGTTTTTTATATGATTACTAGTGTTATGTCAACTTTGAAGCAGCGCATAAACCTCACAGGTTTTATACGGTTTTCATAATACAAACTGGTTTAGATAAACCTGTGAGGTTTGACAGCATAGGCTTGACATAACACTAGTTGCCCATTCTTAAAAGTTTGAAAGGGTGGGTTAATTACATCTTTTATGCAGTAAAGTAATTATGTGAGTAAAACCATGTACATAAATATTATACAAAACAAAACCGGTATAAATCATCCTGATAATTTACCAAATACGCTAAAAAAATATTCCCGTAATTTTATCTAACACATTACCTAAGATTATGAATAAGATAGATCTAACCGACTCATTAGAAAAAATTGCAGTAAAAATATTCCTTAACCCCAACGATGGTTCTGCATACGTAGCGGAGCAAATTGCAGATTTAATAAAACAAAAAGAAAAAGAAGGAAAGAAAACCGTAATTGGCCTTGCAACCGGATCATCTCCCAAAACGTTGTATGCACATTTGGTACGCATGCATAAAGAAGAAGGGTTGAGTTTTAAAAATGTAATCACTTTCAATTTAGATCAGTATTACCCTATGGAGAAAGATGCGCTGCAAAGCTATCATTACTTTATGCGGAAAAATTTATTTGAACATACTGATATTAATCCTGCAAACTATCACTTGCCCGATGGACTAATTGCAAAAGATGCTATTAAAGAACATTGCTTAGAATATGAAAAACAAATTGAAGCAGCCGGCGGATTAGACCTGCAAATATTAGGCATTGGTGTTAATGGCCATATTGGTTTTAACGAGCCCGGCAGCGGCATGTACAGCAAAACAAGATTGGTTACATTAGATAACAGTACCCGGATTGCCAATGCTTACGATTTTGGTAACATGAGCGAAGTGCCCCGTATGGCTATTACCATGGGCATTAGTACAATCTTAAAAAGTAAAAAAATAATTTTAATGGCCTGGGGCCAAACCAAAGCACCAGTAATACAAAAAGCAGTAGAGCTGGATGATACGGAAGATATACCTGCATCTCTTTTACAAAATCATGATGACTGTACTTTTGTGGTGGATGAAGCTGCAGCATGTGAGCTAACCCGTTTTAAAAGTCCGTGGCTTACCGGTGAATGCGAATGGACACCAAAGATGGTACGCCGTGCCGTTATTAACCTGGCATTAAAAGTAAAAAAGCCGGTGTTAAGTTTAACCACCGAAGATTATAATGATAATGGTTTAAATGATTTGCTTACCGAAAAAGGAAATGCCTACGACATTAACCTTGATGTATTTTATATGTTGAGAGATTCTATTACCGGCTGGCCGGGAGGAAAACAAAATTCTTCCAACCATAAACATCCGGAACGCAGCCAACCTTTTCCAAAAAAAGTAATCCTCTTCTCCCCTCACCCCGATGATGATATAATAAGTATGGGTGGCACATTCATGCGCCTGCACGACCAGGGGCATGAGGTACATGTGGCTTATCAAACCAGTGGTAACATTGCGGTTACTGATGAATTTGTTACCCGTTTTATTGATTTTGCTGTAGGCTTTGAAAACATGTTTGATATTGATGAAACAAAAAGTAAAAATATTTTAGATACCGCTACAGCATTTTTAAAAACAAAAAAATCTACCGAAAAGGATACAGCCGAAATTAGAGCCATTAAAGGATTAATAAGAAGGTGCGAAGCAAAAGCCACCTGCAAATATGTTGGTTTAAAAGACGATCAAATACATTTTCAAAATTTACCTTTTTACGAAACGGGCACCATTGAAAAAAATCCGATGGGTGAAGCAGATGTTGAAATTACCATGGCGTTGTTAAATAAAATTAAACCGCATCAAATTTATTGCGCAGGCGATTTTGCCGATCCGCATGGTACACATAAAGTTTGTTTTGATGTAGTGATAGAAGCATTGAAAAGATTAAAGGTTGAAAGTTTAAAGTTGAAAGTTGAAGAAAATTGGATTGATAACTGCTGGCTGTGGCTTTACAAAGGCGCCTGGCAGGAATGGGATATTACCGAAATTGAAATGGCCATACCAATGAGTCCGGACCAGGTGGTAAAAAAACGTCATGGTATTTTTATTCATCAATCGCAAAAAGACAGTGTGCCTTTTCAGGGTAGCGACAGCCGTGAGTTTTGGCAGCGTGCCGAAGAACGTAATGCCAGCACGGCTAAATTATATGCACAACTGGGTTTAACGCAGTATGCAGCCATGGAAGCATTTGTGCGCTGGAAGTTTTAAAATTATTGTTGTATATTTAATTATAATATTTTTTATGAAAGAGATACTTGTAAAAATACCGGATGAATCTACAGAATTTGTTACAGAATTATTGCAAAAGTTGGGGGTACAATTGAAAGAGTCCAATAATAAAAAATTAAAAAAAAGTAAAGACTCTGTTTCGCCTACCCTTCTTTTTGGAAAATGGAAAGATTTAGACTTAAATGCTAAAACTTTAAGAAAAAATTTATGGCAAAGGCAAAACAAATTTTAGTTGATACCGACATTCTGATAAAAGTTTTCAGGGGCGATGCTAAAAAGAAAAAGATTTTAGATGCAAATAAAGGTAACCTTTCAATTTCTGTAATAACTTATTTTGAATTACTAAGTGGCTTAAAAACAAGGCAACGCATAATTGATTTGAATAAACAAATGAAAGCTTACAATATTATTCACTTATCCGAAAATATATCTATAAAATCACTTTCAATTTTTCAAAAATATTTAACTGCCAAAAACATTAGTTTACCCGATGCTCTAATTGCATCAACTGCAATAATTAATGGATTAGAATTACTAACGGATAATCATCAGGATTTTATTTTTATAAAAGAAATCAAAATGTTTAAGCCCTGATTCGTCTCCCTTTTAAATTAAATCTAAATCCCATTTTATTGCAACGCAGTTTCTGCATCCAGTACTTCAATAGTTTTATTGTATAAAGACTCTGCTTCTTCCGCCGAGGCGCCAATACAAACCATACCCATTTTTCCAAATTGCGATAAGGCACCAATCATGTGAAACATCACCCCTTTTTGTGCAGCGCCATCAAAATGTAATCCGTGGTACATGGCAATATTAATAAGATCCTGCGGTGTTAGCCCTTTGTAAAAATCGCTTTGTACATTATCCGATGCAAAATAATGGCGGGGTCTGTCATCATGAGTTTTAAATACGCCGGCCGCTTCATCATAATAACCATCGGTTAAAAACTGCAGCATCAAAAACGGATGTGTAGTACCGCCTTTGCGTAAATTTATTTCAATAGCATAATGTTTCCATGTATCATTTTCTTTTACCGAAATAAAATCTATACTAAACCTGCCCAGCACACCAGCTTTTTTTAATTGCAATGATATTACTTTTCCCATTTCACTTATATCAGTGCAATAACAATCCGCAGCCGGAAAATGCGCCCCAACAAAAACCTGGGCATCTTCGCCGCTTAGCAATTGATCATGCGTACTGATAATATCTATTTCGCCTAAAGGGTTTATCCGGCATTGCACCGAAGGTGAAGTTTTTATTTCGCCTTCTACAAAAGCCTCCACAATACCGCCCATTTCATTAAACTTTTGTAAAAACAAAGTGGCACTTAAATCTTTTGCCACCGGTATAATTTTTTTATTCAGGTTGTGGTGTATCCATTCAAACATTTCTTTACTACTTAACCCTTCAGGATATTTTATAATTGCATTTCCTTCTCCTGAAAAACCATCATTTAATTTTATAACAGCTTTTTTTATACCGGGGTACATATCTTTTAATGCCGCCGCAGCATGCACAATATCTTCATAGGTTTTTAAATCTTCGGCACCGGGCGGCATAGGTACACCTGCCTTTAAAAAAATTTTTCTTCCGCCACTTTTATTTCCCAGGTTTACCAGCTCCGGATCGCAACCGTAAACAGGTATGCCTAATCTTACAGCTAAAGTTCTTTCGTACCCGGTAGTATTAAAACAGGCCACGTGTGCCACATGGTCAAAAGGAATATGTTGTTTAATGCGTTCTATCAATCTTGGCCGTTGCAAAATTTTTTGTGTTAATGATATGGGGGAAGTATCATAACAACTCAGCATGGTTAATCTTTCACGTGCATGATAACCGGTAATGCCGGGCAGCAAATGCAAATAATAATCAATAATTACAGGATCAATTGGGGCGCTGCTCACATACACCACATGCGTACGCGGCATGCGCAACAGCATCAGTAAACACAACAACCTTTCTTCGTAATGCATTGCCCCGTCTACTTTTGCCAAAACTTCCTGGTCAAGTGTAAGGCTGGGTATTACTACAATGGTTTTAGGGGCAAAATTATCAGGAAAGAATAATTCAAATTGTTTACTAAATCCTTCCTGTATTTTTTTAAATTGTTGCAATTCTTCCTTACTGCCGGGCCTTGCCTGGCAGGTAGTGCAATAATTAAATAATAAATTATGCTGCAGCGATGGAATTTGGCTGGTGACCATTTGGCAAATTATAATTTCCACAAGATGCTGTGCTAAAAATTTAAAAAGAATGAGGACAGTCATAAACTTTACAGTAATATATCATGTTTCAGTTTTTTTAAATGTTATGCTAAACCTTTTTAATGCACACCAGGTTAGAAACTAAACACTGCAGTTGCAAACGCTGTCTTTTAAAAAAATGTTATGTTTGCATAATGAACTGGAACGAAAAAAAAGCCGTACGGGTGGCAATTTTAGATTTAAACGAAGGCAAAGCCAACCAGGGCATGCGATGTATAAGAGAAATTTTAAACCAGTTTGGCGACGCTCATCATATTGAACTGGAGTGGGATGAATTTGAAGTACGCCTGCAACAGCAAACTCCCTCTTTACATTATGATATTTATATCAGCAGCGGTGGCCCCGGCAGCCCACTGGAAAGTGAAGGCAGTGATTGGGAAAAAGGATATTTTAACTGGCTGAATAATGTAATGGAATGGAATAGCAACGTTGCAAATTTGCAAAAGAAAAAAGTATTTTTTATTTGCCACAGCTACCAGTTGGCCTGCAGGCATTTTAAAATAGCTACTGTTTGTAAAAGAAAAAGTACTGCCTTTGGTGTTTTTCCAATACACCTTTTGCCAGCCGGAAACGAAGAGACTGTTTTTGATGGCTTAAAAAATCCTTTTTATTCGGTGGACAGCAGGGATTACCAGGTGGTGGAACCTAACCATTCTAAACTGCACCAGATGGGTGCTGCCATTTTAGCTATCGAAAAAGAAAGGCCTCACGTGCCGTTGGAAAGAGCGATAATGGCAATACGTTTTAACGAAAATATGATCGGCACTCAATTTCATCCTGAAGCCGATGCTATTGGGATGAGCATGCATTTACAAACACCCGACAAGAAAAAAACCGTAGTTGAAAATTACGGGCAACCCAAATGGGAAGCCATGATTGATCATTTAAACGATCCGGATAAAATTATGTGGACCTATGCCCACATACTTCCCAATTTTTTAAGCAGTGCCATTGAAAACTTACAACCTGCAGCAGTATAATTTTTAGACAGCAATTTTTACTGCAACTAAATTAGCATGCAGCTTTTAATATCGATGTTGGGGTTCAATTGGATTTTATTCTTTATTTTTAAGAAAAGCAATTACATACCCAAAACTTTCAATAAATGATAAAAGCATTTCGGGATCAATTCAATCATAATTTCTCCAAAGAAAAATATCAGGATTACCTGAAACAAATTGAAGCATTGCATGAAGGTGCTTTGGATTTCAGGGTGGCAGAAACCCCTATTTTTATTCCAAAAGATTTTACCCAAAAAATGTTGCATGCCTGCGAAGATATCATTGATGTTATAACTGATGAAAAATTTATAACATTTACCGAAAGAGGAATTCCACAAAATGTAAAAGTACCCGGTAAAGAAAATCATGCTCATTTTATAGCATTTGATTTTGGGATTTGCCAAAATGATAACGGCCAGCTGGAGCCGCAATTGATAGAAATGCAGGGTTTTCCCACGCTGTTTGCTTTCCAGGCTTTTCACAGCGAAATAACTGCAGCGTATGCGAACGTGCCCGAAAATTTTTCGGCTTATTTAAACGGATACGATAGAACAACCTATCTTAATTTATTTAAAGAAATTGTGGTGGGAGACTTAGCGCCTGAAAATGTTATACTGCTGGAAATTTTTCCGGAGCAGCAAAAAACCAGAATAGATTTTTATTGTACCGAAGAAGTTTTAGGAATTAAAACAATTTGTCTTACTAAACTAATTGCCGAAGGCAAAAATTTATTTTATGATAACAACGGTGTAAAAACTCCCGTAAAAAGAATTTACAACCGTTTAATTTTTGATGACCTGCAAAAGCAGGAAGGTATTGGAGAAATAATTGACCTTACCAAAAATTATGATGTGGAATGGGTGCCGCACCCCAACTGGTTTTACCGCATCAGTAAATTTACTCTACCGTTTATTAAAAATGCGTATGTACCTAAAACTTTTTTTTTAAATGAATTAAAACAAATGCCCGGCGATTTGGAAAATTATGTATTGAAACCTTTATTTTCATTTGCAGGTATGGGTGTGGTAATTGATGTTACACAAAAAGATATTGATGAAGTAAAAGATCCGGAAAACTGGATATTGCAACGCAAAGTAAAATATGCCGACATAATTGAAACACCGGATGTACCTGCCAAGGCAGAAATTCGATTGTTTTATTTTTGGAAAGATGATTGGGCCAGGCCAAAAGCGGTTCACAATTTATCCAGGTTAAGCAAAGGCAAAATGATTGGCACCCGGTACAATAAGGATAAGGAATGGGTTGGCGGAACGGTAGCTTATTTTGAACAGTAGGCCCTAACCCCTGAAGGGGAATTGATAAAGTAATTAATTTATTGTTATCGAAAAAAAACACTCAATTTTCAATTATCAACTTTCAAATAAAATACAAATGAAAAACGGTTCAACAAGATTTGATTTTTTTCTTACACAACTGCAAACGCTTTTACAAAACGCGGCGGTTCAAAAAAATCCTGCCTTATGGCTTTATCAGAATAATGTACGAACACCATTATTCATGTTGGAAGGATTGGCCAAGTTATACAGCAACCTGCACAATAAAAAAATGTTCACTAAATTAAAAGAGCATTTTAAAATTTTGGAAGACAGTTTAGGGTCAGTTGACTATTATGATACTTTTGCAAAAGAATTTGCGGATAACCCAGCTGTACCAGAAACCGTAAAAGAATACCTGCAGGCGCAAAGCAGGGAAAAATTACAAAGCCTTAATGAAATACTTACAGAAAATAAATGGCTGGGAGAAAATGCAGTGAGGATAAAAAAAATACAAAAAAAATTATCTACTGCTGACTGGCTAAAAGAAAAAGACGAAGTGAATGCATTAAATGAATTTTACGGTAAAGCAATTTATGAAATTGCAGAATTTACCCATAAAACTAAATTTCATTTTGATAATGTAGAAGCCGATGTGCATGAACTGAGAAGAAAATTGAGGTGGTTGAGCATTTATCCACAGGCATTACGTGGCGGCGTACAATTAAGTAAAACGCCACATACACCCGGCCATTTAATTAAATACCTGGTTCCGGAAATATTAAATTCACCCTATAACAAAATGCCGGATGCCGGCAACGCTAAATATTTTTTATTGCTGCAGGAAAATTATTTTTTCGCCTTAAGCTGGTTAATTGCAGAACTGGGAAAATTAAAAGATACCGGATTAAAAATAATTGCCATTAAAGAAGCACTGCAACAAAGCGGAGGCGTATCTGAAGAAGAAGCGCTTAACCATACCTCGCAGATAACAGGAAATAATCACCCAACATTGCAGCAACTTTTAGATGATGCAGAAAGAATTTGTAAAACCTATTTTGATGAACATAATCTGGAGCATTTGGTAATAGGCAGTGCTAAAACTAAATAAATTTTATTTTATACTTAAAAGTAAGTTGATAAACCAAAACTAAATCCTCCTGTTTTTGCAGGGGGATTTCCCAAAATATCTTTTTGTTGCTGGTGCCTGTAATTTAACCTTAACACTGTTTGTGCTGTAGGCCTAAAACTAATTGCCGGCATTATACTCCACAGGTCTTCCGCAATATTTTCGCCGGTACTGGTAAATTTTCCTTTATTCCAATCTATATATTCAAAACGGCAGGCAAGGTTGAGTGTTGCTTTTTGCCATCCAAACATTTTTTTCTTTAATACGGGTTGTACAATATCTACAAAGCCGCCCTGTTGCCTGTTTCCAAATTGTTGTGTAAAAGTTGCAGGCACATTTACATGTATCCATGCCCACTCACCGGTAATAAATGTATTGAGTTTTGATATGGTACTGTTGAAATCAATTGCAAATACATCAACCCTTCTTTTATCATCCAATTGCAAACCATCATCCTGAAATTTGTTGTACACCCCACCCATATAAGATAATCCCAGTTCTCCCACTTTACTATTTTTTACAGCAATTTTCCCGGTAAATAATGGCAGTCCGCTGTTAATTTCTTCAAAGCGCTCTGCATTATTTTTGGCTGCAGGTAAAAAAGTTTTATTTTCCGCATTATCAATTATCGAATTATCAAAACTGCCGGAGAGGTAGGCTTCGTAACCAAACATCCAGTCTTTATTGTAATGCTTGCCATATAAACCAAAACCTGCATTGCTCCATGTGGCAGGCAACAGCTGTGTTGCAGCAATAGGCCGGTCTGTAAATTCCCATTTAGGTCCATCATGATTTTGATTAAAAGCGCCAATAGGATTCAGGATCATTCCACCCCGTAAATTCAGCAAAGGATGCAGTTCGATATCCAGTGCAGCAAACTCAACAGCAATTTCTTTACCCCCATCTTCAAATTCTATTTCACTCAAAAATTTTAATTTTTTACCAATGGTGGATGCTACAAATAATGTAACCCTTCTAAATTGAAATTGATGCCCTTCAGAAACTCCATCAGTACCCAGGTGTTGCCAGTTAGCTTCCATATATCCCCCTAACGATACCGGTAATTTTCCTACGGTAATAAATGGACGGTTGTACACCGCATCCATGTTCATTGTTTTTTTTGCTGTATCTGCAGCTGTTTGTTTTAACAGCGTGGGATCTATCTGTGCTTTTACAAAGTGGCAACAGCAAAAAATAAATGCAATGATGATGTAGATTTTTTTCATATAGCTTTTAATGAAATTTTTAATTGATTGTTTTCTATTGTAACCGGAAAACTTCTGAGCTTTGTATCTGCCGGGCCGTTTTGCACACTGCCGGCATTATCAAATTCGCTGCCGTGAGCCGGGCATTGCAGTTTATCACCAAACACCTGTAACTCGGTACCCTGGTGGGTACACCGCATCCACAAGGCAGCATATTCATTTTCACTTTTGCGGTACACACAAATGGGATATTGCAAAATTTCATTTTGAACAACTATATATTTTTTGTAATAAATATTATTGCCATTTTTTGTTTCAAAATCTGTAACGGGAATAATAATATTATCACCTGCAATTTTGCCACTTAATAATTTTGTACTGCTGCAGCTTTGCAAAATTGCCACACCGCCTATGCAGGAAAAACCACAGGTTTTAAGAAAATTTTTTCTGTTCATTTTTATAAAGATTTTAAAAAGATAAGTACTTCGTTTCTTTCGGTTGGGGTTAGCTGATTAAATTTATTTTTGCTTACGGCCCCTTCGCCACCATGAAGTTGAATGGCTTCTTCAATGCTTTTTGCCCTGCCGTCATGCATCAAAAAATATTGCCCTCCCTGCGAATTGGGCGATAAACCCAAACCCCATAATGGAGGCGTACGCCACTCAAAAGTTTTAGCATTACCTTCTGTGTAACCATCGTCTAAAGCCGCACCCATATCATGCAGCAATAAATCGGTGTAAGGATGAAAGGTTTTATTTGATAATGGAATGACAGCGGAGTTAACTGTTTGTAAAGTTTGTTTATGACAGCTTTCGCATCCTGATTGTATAAATAAATTTTTTCCACTTATTACTGCAGCATCGTTTTGATTACGTTGTATGGGCATCTTTAAAGTTTGCAGATAAAAAACCACATTCTGCACCGTTTTATCCGTCACCTCAGGATCAATATCTAAACCACTGTACACATCCGCTGGTGTAAACGTAGAGGTGATACCCATATCCTGGTTGTATGCATTAACTGTTTGATGCAGTAAATTAAATGCGGCTGCTTTTTTTCCGAAGCGATGAATAAATTTACCATTTTGATTTATTGCATTTGAAGCTGGAGTAATAAATGAGGGTAACATAATCCAATTGGGAACGCCGGAAATACCATCTCCATTAACATCAGCAGGATCAGCCATTGCTAAAATATCGGCATCACTAACTAATTCTAAAAAACCTAATCCTGTATTGGCAGGTGGTGTAAATTTAGAAAATGTTGCACCAGCAGGAATTTGCTCAGGCATAAAACCAGGCAATGCCCTGTTTTGCAATTGCGGCCCACCCAAATGCAAAAATTTATTTCCGGTACTGTCCGTTTGCCCAAACCGCGTAAGTGTTGTAAAAGGATGTCCCTTACCATCACCAGCATGGCAACTGCCGCAACTTGTGGCCACAAATATTGAACCCA
Source organism: Ferruginibacter sp. (assembly GCA_043756235.1). Taxonomy (GTDB): domain Bacteria; phylum Bacteroidota; class Bacteroidia; order Chitinophagales; family Chitinophagaceae; genus Ferruginibacter. Next base: position 37,224 of record JAYURK010000119.1, read on the forward strand.
ACCCTGTTTGTGTTGTAAATATATCATCGTTAAAAGCAACATCCCCTGCTAAAAATTGCCTGTTTTGTTCATGGTTCAATCCTTCAACCGGCCCGTCTAACAACGAATCATCCGCAGGAGCGCCGGGCTGCAATTTGGAACAGGCCTGAATAATTACGATCAACAGCAAAAAAAATCCTGCTACTAAATAAACTTTTTTCATCAGTATAATAATTTAAAAATAATTCCTTGAGCAAAAATACATATTTAGGCTCACCTAATTTTATTTTTCAGAAAAAAAGTTCATTTTTGTGCAAATTATTTTTACATGACGTCTTTAGCGGAAGAGAATTACCTGAAAACTATTTATAAGCTGCAGGAGAAAAATGGCAACATGGTGAGTACTTCAGCCCTTGCCGAAAACCTTAAGATAAATGCGGCCTCCGTTACAGATTTTATAAAAAAGATGGCGGCAAAAAAAATGATCAGCTACCAAAAGTCAAAAGGGGTAAGCCTTACAGAGCACGGAAGGCTTGTGGCACTAAATATAATTCGCAAACACCGGCTATGGGAAGTTTGGCTGGTTAACAGCCTCGGTTTTAAATGGGATGAAGTGCACGAAATTGCCGAACAGCTGGAACATGTATTTAGCGATGAGCTGATTGAAAAACTGGACAGGCATTTAGGCTTCCCTAAAGCCGATCCGCATGGCGACCTTATACCCGATGCCCGGGGCCGCTTTATAAAACATAGCAGTAAGCCATTACTGGATTGTGCAAAAGGAGATAAAGTAAAATTTACAGGAGTGGCCGAACACAGTAACAGCTTTTTACAATTTCTTACCAAAACAAACATACGCCTGGGCGATGAATTGGTGGTTGAGGCTATTGAAGAATTTGATAACTCTTTTCAGGTAAAAATAAACAGAAAAGAACGCAGGCTGCTGAGTAAAGAGGTTGTTAAAAACCTTTTAGTGGTTGTGCAGTAAAAAAAACTTTAAACTAAACTTTCAGGATAGTTCGGGTAAATGGTGAAGGCAAGCAAATGTGCTAGCTATTTTATTAAATCTTTTACCAATTTATCCAGCTCCTTCCCTTCTGCATTAATGGCAACAATATTGCCTTCTTTATCAAGTAAAAAATTAGTGGGTATCGCATCCACAAAATAGGTTTCTGCAATTTTACTGTTCCATCCCGCAATATCAATAACCTGAGTGTATTTTATTTTATCCTGCTTTATGGCTTTTACCCAGGCCGCTTTTTTATTATCCAGCGAAACGCCAAAAACTTCAAAGCCCTGGTCTTTATACTTTTTATACAATCTTACAACAGATGGATTGGCGGCACGGCAAGGACCACACCAACTTGCCCAAAAATCTATCAACACAACCTTACCTTTAAAAGAAGACAATGTGACCATGCTGTCATTGGAATTGGGTAACACAATTTCGGGCACCCCTGCGCCAACTAACAATTGCGCTTTACCAAATAACACATTCATCAATACAAAACCTGCCAGGATTAGTTTTTTCATTTACAACAGTTTTTTTTCTGAAACAATGATACTATAAATTTTAATATTTTTTTCATGATTTTTAAAAGTAGGCTGTTATGCTTTTTGTTTTACAACATTAAAAATATTGTACTCCAGTTTTAGCACCACACCCTGTGGCGCCGTACGGGTTAAATTAGTTATCAGCGGATAACGGTAGCCGGCATCCACACGCAGGCGGCTGTTAAAAATAAATTGCACCGATGGTGCTATATCCAAAAAATTATGTCCTGTTTTAAGATTAGTTTGACCCAGCACCTCTACCATAAAGTTTACATTGGCCTGTTTATAACTGGTATACTCTTTAGGTAACATTAATTTACCTGCAGAAAAAGTATAGTTTATTGCCTTACGGTTTTTATCGCCATAAGCAAATTTTTCTTTGCCGTTATCCGTGGCATGCAACACTGATGTTGCAGCTGATACGGCCACTTTATTAATTAATTGTGTAGCAATAATACCGGTTTCAAAACCTGAGTTGTGCCCGTATAAATCAATAGCAGTTTGATGAATGTCGCTGTTGTTAAAACTATACCGGGCATATGCGGCCATTCTAAAATGTTTATGCACTTCATCAATACTGTAAAACCGGTACTTGCCATAAACACTTCCACCTTCGGTTACAAAACCACCATTGCGGTTACTTAAAAATGCATCCAGGTGTATCATTACTTTTTTGGAAACACCGATCATTATTTCCGGCACCAGGTGATAATTTAATTTTTTAGTGTCGATGTCTTTCATAAAATAGCTATTGGTTCTTACACCAATACTATTAGCCGCCATATTACTTGCCGGTTCGGTAAACACAAATAATTCCTGTGTATAAGATTGCGTAAAAACCAACACAAACAGGAAGGTTAAAAAATACTTCATAAAAAGATTATTGAATAACCCATTGGCAATTCCTGTACAACAGGGTTTTGCCAGTGGTATAAAAATGGTTTAAATAGTTACATGAAAAATACGCTTACCGTTTTCTTCACCTGTTTTAATACAGGACATTTTGGTTAAGCTGCTGTTCTTTTTAAATTCTTTTGCCGATAAAAAACCTTTATCCATCAACTTTACCATTTTAATTCCAGATAAAGTTTGCTCCTTTACATTTATAAAATGAAAATTGATTGTACCCATATTCACCTGCTTATCGTTGGCAATACTAACATTATCAAACTGCATGGTGGCGGTAAAACTGGCTACAAAAAAACCGGCGTCTTCCACTTTCTTTTTTATTTTATCAAAATCAACAATGCTGTTTGGTTTTATGGTAATATCAAAAGTGGAGTTTTTAATATTGGCATCTACCAGCTCCACAAAGTTTAAAGATTTTATTGCTTTATTAATAGCGTTACTGCACATACTGCAGGTAAGGCCGCTGGCTTGTAAACTTACCTTACTTACCTGTTGGGCATTTACGGCCATTGAAAAAAATAACGCGGCAACTAAAAAAATATTTTTCATTTCTTATTAATTTAAAATTTATACATACAATTTTACTAAAAGAAAACAGTTGCAGGAAAGTGATTCCAGCAACTGTTTTCTAACTCTTTATTCTTTACCTTTTAAATTCATACTGCACTTACTGCATTTGCCGGGTTTGTCACTGCTAACATCCGCATGCATCGGGCAAGTGTATATTTTCATCACTTCCATTTTCATTTCTTCTTTTTTTGAAAGATTCATATTCATTCCACACTTGCTGCACTTACCGGGAGCATCACTTTTTTCTTCGGGATGCATACTGCAGCAGTACATGGCTTTATCGTTTTCATTTGTTGCGGTGGCTGCTTTTCTGTCGTACTGGCAACAACCATGTAATTTATTGTACGCTTTAGTATCTGCAGTAAAATCCTTTGTATCGTAACCTGCGTTAGCTATGCCCTGCTGAATTTTATCGGATGAGGTTTTGTTAGCTGCATAAGAAACCTGTAACGCTTTGGTTTCTTCGTTCCAGTTTGCAGTAGCAGCGCCAGCTTTTTTTGCGGCTTTTTCAATAGTGGTTTTACACATACCGCAATTGCCCCATACTTTAATAGTTTCGTTTTTTACTGTTGTTTGGGCATAAGAAAAATTTATAGCGAAGATGCTGAACAGTAATGTAGCACAAATGTTTAATGTTTTCATTTTATTTAAAATTTAATAATTGATTATAAAAAATGCATATAGCAATAGCATCAACAACTATAGCTGCTGACGTAAAAATCAAAACGAATTTTAAATTCTGAAAACGCAATTCATTATACCGGCATCGGGCCAGTTATAATTTGGGGGAGAATGATTAGTAACTACTGCAGCGGCGGCAGTAACAGGTAATTGCCAATTGTATAAACTGTATTCATTAACAATGGTAATTTCCTTTGCAGAAAAATCTAAGGTATTGTAAACATTTTTATGAGAATCTTCTAGTTTAACCAATTCATGTTTATCGCTGCAGCACCCGCCTTTCTTTTCCTTCATGCCGCATTTGGGGCACTTGTCATTTTTAGCGGAATAAATATCTTGCCCGGCCTTTTTACCCATGCAATAATGTATTTCCATTACCATCCCCGAAGAGACGATCATGTACACCATGGTTAATATGCCAACAAATATTTTTTTCATTTACGGCGTAAAGGTAGTACGTTTTACAGATTTAAAAGAATAGGTTACCACCAAAATTATAATTTAACAAACTTCTGTAAAATTTGCCCGGCCATAATAATTGGATATTACTTTGTAACTAATTTTTAATTTACAAAATTCCATAGTATGCCAAACCGTATAATAAGGCCCTGTGTAGGATAATGGGGCGCTGCAAAATTATTATTGGTAAATCCAAAACCATTGGCAAAATTTACCGTGTTTAAATTTTCGGTACGCAGGTAAGCGGTAAAAGATTTAATCCTGAAATGAAAAAAAGCGCTAACGTCGGGCAGGTTTTTTAATTTAAAAGTATCCTGCGGGGTAAACTGCCCCATTACCGGCGAATAATTATAGGCCTCAAAAGGCGTAAAATACCGCACTTCTATACCAGTACTTAAATTTAAGTTTTTATAAAATACGCCTTCAAAAGCCAGGCGGTTACGGGTGAATACTAAAGGCACTTTTATTGGAGCACTGCCATCAGTTTGCTGCACCACCGCCTCAGCATACCAATTTAATTTTTTTGAGAGTTTTATTTTTTTAGATGCAGACAGTTGCAACAGGTTAATCACTTTACTGCTTTGTGCCGTATGATAATAATCAGAAAAATAAGCCAGGTTAGTGATGAGGTGATTTTTAAAACCCAGGTTTATAAATGGATTTTTTGCATCGGCACCAAATGTTATAATGTTTTCTTTTTTGCTTATAGTTGCATTTTTAAAATTAAATACTGATATAATATTGAAAATAAAAGACGGGCTGCGGTTAACATTATTAAAAAACAACCGCACATCCCCCCATTTTTTATTTAAAAAACGGTTAATGGTAGCGTAAGCATTATAATCGCCATTGTTTAGGCCATTTAAATAAAATTCGCCCTTTAATAAAACATCCCATAATTTATTACGGGTTTTATTACGGTACTCTCCATGCAGCACAATATTGTAATAATTTTTTGTTTGGACACCCGTGGCCCGGTAAAACTGCCCTCTGATATTTTCAAGCCTGGCCCCTGCCAGTAAAAATTGTCCGGAGTTTTTTGTGTCGGGAAATTGCAATAAAGAAAAATCATTACTTACCACACTCCATTTTTCCTGCACCAATAAAGAATCTTTAGGATTGGTGAGTATACTGTCGTAATTATTTTTATAAAATAATGTATCCGCTTTTATATCCTTATACAAATAATTATAATCGCTAAAAGTAAAACTGTGCTGAACCCTCAGCTTAGGATAAAATAAATACTCGGTGGTAGAATCGTTGATGGCAATAGAATCATTTTTACCGACATCATAAGTTTGGCGGATAAACACCGTAAGGTCTTTATAAATATTGCCCGTGCTTACACCGGTATTAAAAGGGTTAGGCTGAAACAAGTTAGCGCCACCTAAATTTACGGGTACGCTAAAACGCTTTTTTTTGTTGGGGTCCAGTAGCGCACTGTCGTTAACAATACCACCGTTCTCCGAATTTTTTAAAGTGTTGCCAACAAAAACAAAATTAGCGGCGTACCTTTTTCGTTTGCCCTGGTAGGTACTAAAAAACCGGTAATTTTTATGATTGGCATTTTGCGTAACAAAAAAACCTGGAGAACTGATCAGGCGATAGTCTAAACCAAAGTTCCAGTTGGGCCGGGGGTTTTGGGTGTGCAAGGCTTTAATCATTTGCTCTTTACCCGATGCCAGTTGATAACCCAGTTGTGTAAAAGGCCTGTTGGTTTTATAAAATTTAGTATCTTCTAATTTAAAGCGGTACACATCAAATGCATGAAAGCCTGCATCCCAGCCGGGCTTTGCATTGGGCTGGTAAACTATGGGATAAGCCGCTGCCCCATTGTTGCCCAAATAAATATACCCCGAAGGAACAGAAAAATATTTATCAAAATCATTGATAGAAGAATCTAACCGGTTTACACGAATAGAATCTAAAAATTTATAAGAAATAGAAATAGAATCTTTTTTATCATCCCTATGTTCAAAACCCAGGGCATTATCTTTACCCGATTTTGATGTATCGGTTTTATTTTGAGCAGGACGGCTGCCGCCAAATTTTGGCAAACCTTTTATCACCGGCTCTTGCGCAAGGCCCACACCTGTTATAAAAAAAAGCAGCAGCAGTAATCCAAAATACTTCATCAAAATTTATTGTTACAGTTGTGCAATCAGTTCTTTAAAAATATGCGTAAGCTTGGGCTCGGCATCTTTTGCAGCCTGCAGCACTTCTGCATGCGTAATAGTATTTTCTTCGTCACGTATACCAATATCTGTAATTACACTCATCGCAAAAACCGGTAAGCCCATGTGTACAGCAGCTATTACTTCCTGTACGGTACTCATGCCCACTGCATCGCCACCAATTTTACAAAGCAATTTATATTCTGCCCTGGTTTCAAAAGTAGGGCCGGTTACGCCGCAATACACGCCTTCTTTAATATCGATATTTTGTGCAGCGGCAATAGCCTTTGCTTTTTCAATTAGATTTTTTTTATAAGGTTCGCTCATATCCGGAAAGCGTGGGCCGAATTCATCTACATTTTTTCCAATTAAAGGATTAGGTGTAAAAAAACTGATATGGTCTTTAATGATCATCAAATCGCCAACTTTAAAATTGGGGTTAGTACCACCTGCTGCATTGCTTACCAATAATGTTTTAATACCTAAACATTTCATTACTCTTATAGGAAAAACAACGGCTGCAATATCGTACCCTTCGTAAAAATGAAATCGGCCAGCCATGGCCACCACATTTTTGCCCCCCAGTTTACCAAAAATTAATTTGCCGCTGTGGCCTTCTACTGTGCTAATGGGAAAATGAGGAATATGATCGTATGGAATTTCTTTTTCCACTTCCATTTCGTTTACAAAACTGCCCAGGCCGCTGCCCAGTACAATACCCACTTCCGGTTGTGCATCAATTTGAGCCTTTATAAATGCAGTAGCGTCATTAATTTTTTGTATCATAAAGTATAAATAAATTTTTTGTGCGCCAAAGGTAAGGAAAGACGGTGTTAAAGGAATGTTTAGGAGTTTAGGGTTTAGGGTTTAGAGGTTTAGGAGTTTAGGGTTTAGAGCATTTGTTTCCGGTGCAGTTACTCTTAACTCATAACTACTAACTCATAACTCCTAACTTCTAACTTATATCTATTAACTTTTTAATTATCTTCGCCAAAACTTTTTTATTTATGAATCTTCACGAGTACCAGGCCAAACAATTGCTAAAAAAATTCAATGTTCCCGTGCAGGAAGGTATTGCCTGCAACACCGCTAACGAAGCGGAAGAGGCCTATCGCCAAATACATACCCAGTACGGCAGTAAGTTTGCAGTAGTTAAAGCACAAATACATGCCGGCGGACGTGGCAAAGGAAAAATTTCCGGTACCGAACAGCGTGGTGTGGCCGTGGGTAAAAATGCCGAAGATGTAAAAACTATTGCACAAAATATTTTAGGCGGTACATTAGTAACCATACAAACCGGCGAAGCTGGTAAAGTAGTAAACAAAGTGTTAGTGGCGCAGGATGTGTATTATGATGGCGCCAACCCCGTGAAAGAATTTTATTTATCTATTTTGTTAGACAGGGCCAAAGGCCAAAACGTAATTATGTACAGCACCGAAGGCGGTATGAACATTGAAGACGTAGCGCATGATACTCCCGAAAAAATATTTAAAGAATGGGTACACCCCGGCGGAAATTTACAGGGTTTTCAGGCACGTAAAATTGCTTTTAATTTTGGATTAAGTGGCGAAGCATTTAAAAACTGCGTAAAGTTTGTCACCAATTTATACAATGCATATGTAGGGTTAGATTGTGCCATGCTGGAAATAAATCCGTTGTTTAAAACCAGCGACGATAAAATTATTGCCGTGGATTGTAAAATGAATATTGATGATAATGCTTTAATGCGCCATGCAGATGTAGCGGCCTTACGTGATGTAAGCGAAGAAGACCCTACCGAAGTAGAAGCCGGAAAATTTAATTTAAACTTTGTAAAATTAGATGGTAACGTGGGTTGTATGGTTAATGGCGCCGGCCTTGCCATGGCAACAATGGATATGATTAAATTAAGCGGTGGCGAACCGGCTAACTTTTTAGATGTGGGTGGTACAGCCAATGCACAAACCGTAGAAGCCGGTTTTAGAATTATTTTAAAAGACCCAAAAGTAAAAGCGATTTTAATAAATATTTTTGGCGGCATTGTTCGCTGCGACCGTGTAGCGCAAGGCGTTATTGATGCCTACCAAAGTATTGGCAACATCAGCATCCCCATCATTGTTCGGTTACAGGGCACCAATGCCGACGTTGCAAAAAAATTAATTGACGAAAGCGGATTAAAAGTGCAGAGCGCTATTTTGTTGAGTGAAGCGGCAAGTTTAGTTAATAAGGCAGTGGCGTAATTTAGTATTGTCATTTCGAGGAACGAGAAATTTTTTTAAAAACATCCGCTGATTGGCGGATGTTTTTTTTGTGTAATGCAAAATAGATTGGCGTTATAGCAATTGAATTTTTGTAACGTTAGTTAATTGAATATTTAAAGCGATTATTTTTGTTTGAAGTAGATTTATAGCATAAATTTATGTGTTGGCGGTCACGCTATGACGAGCGTGCGTTACACAAACAGACACACAAACCATCTCTTACCTTTCGATCTAACTTTTAATGACAGAGAATGAAAAAATATTAGCAGGACTACTTAAAGGAGTTCAGTCTTGGGACGACCTGAAACCAAAACTTTCAGAGTATAACACTTCTATTACTGACACAACAACCAAGACAACACTTGCTGGAAAGCTATTTGAATATTTCTCAAAATATTATTTTAAAGTTGACCCAACACAAAATCAACTTTATACTGATGTTTGGCTTTATGATGAGGTTGATTCATTGACTAAAGAGGAATTAGGCCTACCAACCCAAGATAAAGGCGTTGACTTGCTTTTAAAAGACAGACAAGGACGCTATTATGTAGTTCAATGTAAATTTAAAAATAACGAAGAATCAATTGTCAATTTTGGAAAAGATAAAATTGCAAATACCTTTTTCTGGTCTAAGAAATGCTTTGGAGTTATATTATTTACAAATGTTTCTGATTGTACTGATGATATAAAAAACGAAAAGAATTTTAATGCTATTAAAAGTGACACTTTATTAAACCTTGACTCATCATTTTTTAGTTCAATTTTAAATTACATTGAGCTAAACGTACCTGCCCCAATAAAAAAACATGTCCGCAGAGAAGACCAAAAACTTGCAATTGAAAAAGTAGTAGAACACTTTGAACTAAATGATAGAGGGCAACTAATTTTACCATGCGGAGCTGGCAAAACAACAACCTCTCTTTGGATTAAAGAAAAACTAAAAAGTCGGTCAACTCTAGTTTTATTTCCATCACTTGCTCTACTTAGACAATTTAAAACTGAATGGGCAGCACAAAGAAGTGACGATTATATCTACATAAATGTTTGCTCAGAAAAGGATATAGATAAGTCGAAAGATGATTCCGCTGTAACGCATACTTATGAAATATCTGGGGAGGTTACGACCTCGGCAGACAGAATTAAAGAGTTTTTAGAATCTGAATTTGAAAATAAAATAGTTTTTTGCACCTATCAATCTAGCAAAGTAATTCAAGATGCATTAGTTCAGGTATCTACTTTTTCCTTTGATTTAATAATATGTGACGAAGCACATCGGACAGCAGGAGGCACTAAGCAAAATACATTTGCAATAGTTCATGACCCAAAAAAAATAAGAGGAAAGAAACGTCTGTACATGACTGCTACACCAAGAGTTGTTTCAGTTCAGCTTAAAGCAAAACTTGGGCAAGATTATGGTTTGCTTTGCGATATGAGCAATCCAGATATTTATGGAACTGAAGCTTTCCGGATGAGCTTTGGAGAGGCTATAAATGATAAAATTCTTGTAGACTACAAAATAATTGGTATTGGCGTTACCCAAAAACAAGTAAAACAATTTATTGAACAAAGACGATTTGTAACAGAAGAATATGACTTGAAGGAAATTGCTGACAATTATGCATTAAATCTTGTCATGGAGAAATACTCTGCATTTCATGCTATTACTTTTCATTCAAAGGTTGATTTTGCGAAAGAATTTTCAAAAAGACATAATAACTATTTTGGCCCGGACGTATATTCAAATCATGTTTCTGGAAAAGATAAAACAAGCAAAAGGGCTGATATACTTAGAAGATTTAAAAATAATAACAAAGGGGTTGTAAGTAATGCAAGATGCTTAACTGAAGGAGTTGATGTGCCAATTATTGACTTGATCTATTTCTGCGATCCTAAAAATTCAAAAATTGATATTGTTCAGGCATCAGGCAGAGCATTGAGAAAGGATAGGCATGGCAGTAAAACAATAGGTTATATTGTTGTACCGATATTTCATCACATTGATGAGGATATTGAAAAGGAAATAGAGAAAAAACCATATTTCCAAAACTTAATACAAGTGGTACGTTCTTTATGTGACCAAGATGAAAGGTTACAGGCTGAAATAGATGAGATTGCTTTTAACAAAGGAGAAAAGACGTCAAGACGAATTGAAATTACATACGATGATAATGAAATTGAAAAAATCATTACTCTTGATGGCCTTGACAAAGAAGTTAAGAAATATTTATTTGACCAGATAATTGAAAAGACGAGGGATAGCTGGAATTTAATGTATTCAAAACTTGTTGAATTCAAAAACAAATTCAACACTACGAACATACCCAGAAAGAAAATTGAGTATAATCCTTTAAGATGGTGGGTTCAGGCGCAAAGAGATAACTATTTTAATAAAAAACTTACACAACTTCAAATTGATAAACTCACTAAAATTGGTTTTGAATGGAAAGGAGAGCAAAGACGAGAAATAAAAGACAAGTTTGAAATATGGATGCAGAGTTATAGAAAACTTCAACAGTATTTTAATGAAAATGGAAAAACTGATTTACCAGCCAGATATAAACAGGATAAGAGCTTAGCAAATTGGCTTGTTAGTCAAAGACAAAAATATGATGAAGGAAGACTAAGTGATAACCAAATTGAACTATTGGAGAAAATAAAAATTAATTGGGACCCAAAGAATACCTATCCGGAATTAATTGACTTATTAATAGAATACAAAAAGATTCATGGCAATGTAAACGTTCCGCAAGGTAGATATGAATACAGGAAAATAGCTGCAAAATGTGCAAGAGCCAGAGCAATTTATAAAAAGGGTGCTGAAACATTAAAGGGAGACATTATAGCTAAAGGAACAGGCAGAATAACAAAATGGGCAATTGAAAAATTAAATGAACTAGGGTTTGAATGGAATATAGGAAGCCCAGATTGGGATGAAAAATTTGAAGAAGTTAAAGAGTTTTACGAGAAAAATGGATTCTCTAATATTAAAGTTACAGATAATCAAAATTTAGCATACTGGTGTTACAGACAGAAACGAGATAAGCAGACTTTATCTAATGAACAAATTGATAAGTTAAAGAGCATAAACTTTGATTTCAAAAATACGGTTCGTGATTCTGAGAAAACCTTTCTTAGTCGCTTTGCAGAACTACAAGACTATTATCAACAAAATGATACATTTTTCATACCGCAAGCTGACAAAAATTATAAATCTTTAAAATTTTGGCTAGGCAAGTTAAAAACCAAATATAATAGCGGTACAATTCCAAAAGAGTGGCTACAAATGTTAGAAGGCATTGAATACCCCTTTAATGAAACTATCTATGAAGACCATATTTGGAATGAAAAATTCGAAGAACTTAAAATATTCTATTTAGAATTTAAAACTTTTGTTCTTTTTGACAAACCAGGCTACAAATCTCTTAATACTTGGCTTTATACTCAAAGAAGTACTTTTAAAAAGGGTCAGCTAAGGGAAGGCAGAGAAAAGAAATTATTAGATTTAGGCTATTCATTTACTGAAAAATATTCTTATGTAACAGATAAAACAAAAGAAAAAATTAGAACTACTTCTTGGGAGAAAAAAATTGAAGAGTTTAAGAACTATTTAGAAACTTTTCATACACTAGCTGGAATAGAGAAGAAGAAAGAGTTTGACTCTCTATATAGGTGGATTAAAAATAACATACGCCAAAACAAAAAAGAATTACTTAACGATGAAAAAGTAAATCAGCTCTTAGATTTGAATTTTGATTTTGAGTATAAACCTCAAAGGGACAAAAAACAAAAACCAGACAACTGGAACGAAATGTTCGAAGAATTTAAAACATTTGTTACAGAAACCGGTTTATATTACTTGCCCTTGAAAAGTCAAAGTACCCGAAAACTATCTTCATGGCTAAGAGCGCAGAAATCGGCTTATAAAAAAGGCAAGCTTCAGCCCAATAGAATTTACAACTTAGAAAGTATTGGATTTTCATTTTCTGAAAACTATAATCCAAAAAAACAAATCACAAGATGGAAAAACGATGAAGACAACTGGAATGAAAAATTCTTACAATTCAAATCATATTTTGACAAAAACAAAACTTTCTATATTCCTATACCAGATAAAGAAAATAAAAAACTAAGGATATGGTGGCAAACACAAATTGCAAAATTCAGAAGACAAAAGCTTTCGAAAGAACAAATAGCCATGTTTTCCTTGATTGGATTTACTTTTCACCCAAACCAAATAACCAAACCCAGACCAACTAAAGAAAAAAAAGAAATAAATTATACAGAAGCAGCATGGAACACCCAATATTTAGCTCTTTTAGATTATAAAATAAAAAATAATGATTGCAATGTTCCAAGAGGCTTTTCCCATAGTTCACTTGCATATTGGGTTTCACAGCAAAGAACAAAATATAACAGAAAACAACTTTCTGAAGAGAAAATCATAAAACTGAATTTGCTTGAGTTCAATTGGGGGAAAATTAAAGGCCAGTCAGAAAAAGAATTATGGCTTAAATCGTATAATAAACTGAAAGTATTTTATGATTTATATGTTAATTCATCACCCACAATAGAATATGGCGACAAACAGCTTTTACAATGGATAATGCAACAAAGACATAGAGGGAAGAAAGGAATATTAAAACAAGATTACTATGATTTATTGGAAGTATTAAAATTCAATTGGAACCCCAATCCAAGTGGAGGACTTGGAAAGCCAAAGGATGATATTTGGCTACAGCATTACCAAAAACTTGTTCTTTACAAAAACCTATTTGGTACAACGAATGTTTCACAAACAAATAAAGAATATAAAGCTTTAGGCAAATGGGTTAATGACCAACGACACCATTATAAGAAAGGAAGACTGAGTGACTTTAGAATTAATAAACTTAATGATATTGATTTTGTTTGGGTCGCCAAGAAAACAATAGCAGCTACAGGGTGACAGAGAAGCACGAACCGCTTTGTCCCAGCGGGGTTTTCACCTCATTTTTATTAATCTAAAAACTGCAACTCTGAAACCCCGCTGTTGTGCTAACTTCAAATTATATTACTGCCAACGTAATGGATATATAGCATTAGTTGCAAAATTTATAATGCCTCAATAATTAATGATACTAAAGCACAATGCATGTATACAACTCCTGAACACGAAAACCGTATAGCAAAACTTACATTTGCTTCGGTATATCCGCACTACATTACAAAAGTGGAACGTAAGGGCAGAACTATAAAAGAATTGCACCAGGTAATTGAATGGTTAACGGGTTATGATGAAAAAAAAATGCAGGAACTTATTGATAAAAAAGTAACGTTTGAAAAATTCTTTCAAACAGCAACATTAAACCCCAATGCTCATCTAATCACCGGCGTTATTTGTGGTTACAGGATAGCAGAAATTGAAAATACCTTAACCAAACAAGTACGGTATTTAGATAAATTGGTGGACGAATTAGCAAATGGCAAAAAAATGGAAAAAATTTTACGAAGTGCATAATTTATGGCAATTACACTACAGGCAATGTAGTTAGCGAAAGCATTTTGTAAAAAACCTCACCCCTGGTAATAAACCGGAACTGCAAGAATTGAGAACTGGGCGTTTCACAAGAAAGAATGTTATAAATTTGGTGTACCTAAATTCAAAGCCTTCAACAGTAAAAAAAACTTTATGCCCACACTCAGAAATTTTATACTCTCTGTCGTTTTATGCTTCACTACTTTATTTGCCACCAGTCAGGATTACGTAAAGCAATTTAAAGCATTGCAAAGTAAAAAAGATACTGCCGGCCAAATTAAATTATTAAAAACCTGGGAAAAAGCCGCACCAACCGACCCTGAATTATTTATTGCCTGCTTTAATTATTATGCACAGCAAAGTATGAAGGAAGTTATTTCAATAGATCAAAATAATAAAGCGGGGCAAGCGATACAAATGAATGATCCAAAAACAGGCCATCCAGTTGCTTATTTAAATTCTTCAATAAATTACAAATCCGAAATTCTTCAAAAAGGTTTTGATTATATTGATAAAGGCATAGCCTTGTATCCTGGACGGCTCGATATGAAGTTTGGCAAAATTTACATGCTGGGCCAGGCAGAAAATTATGCTGCATTTACAAAAATGATAGTAGAAACAATTGATTTTGCCAATACAATAAATTATGCTTTTACCTGGAAAGAAGGCAAACCTTTGGAAAATGCAAAACAATTTTTTTTGAGTTCGTTGCAAGATTATAATAATACCCTTTACGATACAGAGGACGATAATTTATTACCCAATATGAGAGCAATTGCCGAGGCAGTATTAAAATATAACCCCGACCATGTGGAGAGTTTATCCAACGCTGCATTAACTTATTTAGTAACTGAAAAATATGACGAAGCATTAGCGTATTTATTTAAAGCAGAAAAAATTGACCCAAAAGATGTGGTAATTTTAAACAACATTGCTCAAGCTTACAAAAGAAAAAAAGATAACCCCAATGCAAAGATCTATTTAGAAAAAATTATTAAAGTGGGAAATAAAGAAGAAATTGAAAACGCTAAGGAAGATATTAAAAAGCTGGATAATTAAATTTTGGTCCGGCTGAGTTTCCCATATTTATTTTCAATTTTTTTGTAACAGTGGGGTATTTACCTACAAAGAAATTATGTATGAAATTAGTAGTATTAATTTATCTTTTAGCATATTTATCAAGTTGCAATGCGCAACAGCAAAGCAGTACTAAAAATTTTGCTATTGACACTGCAAAACTGTTTAACCCATCAAGTGAAAATGATGGAATTGCTCAAATCATGGAATCCAAAAATGCAATTATCCTTCATAGAAATTTTTACGATATTATTTTAGGCGATAAAAAGTACCCAATTGAGGAGAAGGAAAAAGTTGCTAAGTTTCTGCTCGACAGTTCAAAGACTATTAGTAAAAAGAAATTTTATATCATTGTTGATAGCAGTAAATCTTTCAAGGATATAGTTGCCATAATTGACATTGTAAAAGCCGCTAAACTTGAAAAATATCAAGTTTTTAATGTGCAAACAAGTCACACATCACCCGAAGCAATAACAGTTCATTCTCCAAAATCTGTGAGCATAAAAATTGACCCGAATGATTCAACATTCTTGAAAATTTATCTGCAAGAGAGTGATTACAAGGCTACATTTTTAGCACAATCATTAACAACAAACGACATCCATAAAATTGACCAATTTATTTTGAGGAACAAACTACAAATAGATGCCAAAAAGATATTAATAATTATAACACAAAATGTAAGCATGGAAAAATTCAAAGCATTAAAACAGGTTCTATTAAAATATTCATATTTTAGATTTTCTCTTGTAACTCGGCAAAATGAAGAGTGAAGCAAAAGCCACTATTTAAGTATTTGCAAATATTCATCTGTATCATAATCATCGGCGCCATTATTTTGTTTTGTCAATTCTCCATTTTCATTAAAGATAAAAGTAGCAGGTATGCCGTCGGTGTTAAACAAAGCCGGTAGTTGCTGGCCGGGAAAATAAACGGGCAGAGAAAGCTGATTTTCTTTTAAAAAATTTAAAGAGGATTCAAAATTTTCGTCAAGAGACAGCATAATAAAAACTGTTTTATCTGTATTTACTTTTGAGTATAATGCTGCAATTGATGGCATTTCCGATCTGCAGGGCGGGCACCAGGATGCCCAAAGGTTTACAAATACTTTTTTACCTTTTAATGTCTGCAGGTTAAATGATTTGCCTGCAGCATCCTGGATAATAAAATCGGGCAGGTTGTTGGTGGAAATTTCTTTGGATAAATCTTCTCCAGCAACCTGGTCTTTTTCCTTTACGGGCATAGAGCAGGCTGCAAGTGTGGTAACTGCAATTGCCGTTAACACAATAAAATTTTTTATAGCGATCATTTTATTTTTTTTTAAAGTTCTACCGATAAATAACCGGCTTTTTGTAATTCAAAGGCTTTAATAAATCCGTTATCGGTATATTTTATACCGGGTACCAGATCCCTTGCTGTTTTGTTAAATTTTGTAAGAGACAAACCACAAGCCATTATTGAAACATTGGGATATAATGAGATTTTTTTAACCCATGCTTCCGCTTCAGGAGTGGTTAAAGCAGTTACGGCCTCTCCGCACACAATAATAATTACGCTACCTGTTTTTAATGTTGATACAGCATTGGATTGCAACTGTTCAACAGTTTTTAAAGCCTGGTTAACATGCTCTGTTTGTCTTAATAAAAATAAAAGGTTATCTTTTTTTGCATGATGTGCTTTTTGTGAAAAGGAAACCATGCTAATTAATAACACTACTGCAGATAATACCAGCGTTTTTGTTTTCATATTGTTTTTTATTATAAATGATGAATAATAAGCTGCCGGCTATGGCAACGTTTTTAAAAAATGGACCAAGGTCTTTTATGTTTTCTGTTTGCACCGTTATGGTAATGGGAATAAGTACTAGAAATAATGCGGTAGCTGCCAGCTTTTCTTTAAACCCCAAGGCAAGCATTATACCGGCAACAATCATAACCATTCCCGAAATATAAATTAATGCAGTAAGGATCAATTTATCCGGCAGTAATGTATAAAATTGTGTAGCAGATAATTTTAGTAAAATTTTCTCTTTGTTCAGCAGGTGTCCTGCGCCTGCGTATAAAAATATAATACTTGTAAATATCCTGAAAAAAATATAATGCTTTGATATCATGATACGAATTTTAAATTATTAAAGCGTAAAACTTTCCTTTACTTTAAAAACAAAAATGAAGCAGATAAAAAGAAAGTGACTGCAAGCATTTTAAGATCGGCAACTTTCAAAACACTTTTGATAAATTAAATCTATTTAATTAAAAAACATTTATTCATCATTGGTTGTTGGTTTTGCCTGTTTTTTAAACGAACCAAATAAAATTGATCCCAAAAAAGCAAAATATAAAGTACTGTTTACGGCACTGGAAGTGATAGCACAAGTGCCGGTTAAACATCCGATATATTTCCAATAAACAAAACCTGCTGCAGCACCGGCGAAAGCGCCAATCAAATACAGTTTGTTTTTACTTATCCAGTTCTTCATAATTAGTTTTTTTATTTTTAGAAGTTTTTAAATCAACTGCACAACCTGATCTTCCACAACATCCAATATTAGCAATTGCAGTGATTAGTAAAAAACCGGCTACTAAAACCAGCGAAATATCTTTTTGAAAGATTGCCATTGTTAAAGCAATAACTCCCATTATTAGTTTTACAATTCTTATTAGCGGCCAGTTATTTAAAATCATTTTCATTATTTTACAGGAGCTGTTTTTATGTTGATGCTGTAAAATTGCTTTAACCAGAATGTATTGAGCGTGATAATAGTCACCCAATTATTATTATGTAATTTCTTTAACAAAAATGCAGATGCAGGTGAATAAAAAAAACATGTATATAGTTTTCAAAATTTCTGATTTTTGTAGATTTACAGCGCTAATTGTAAATTTTTCAGTTTCTCAAAAGATACTTACTTTTGACGTTAGTAATTAAAGGTTGAAGTATGATTATTTCTTTTGGCAATACTGAAACAGAACAGGTATGGTTAGGTAATCGGGTAAAAAATTACCCATAGCAATTCAAAATAACGGAAGAAGAAAACTTAGAATGCTTAACAACTCTGTTAATGTTGCGGATTTAAGAATACCACCGGCAAACAGTTTGGAGAAGCTGGCTGGAAAATTAAGGGATTTTTACAGCATACCCATCAATGACCAATGGCGACTCATTTTTAAATGGAATGCTGGAAATGCTTTCGAAGTTGAAATAATTGATTACCACTAAAATTGTATAAAATGGCAAAACTTAAAAATATTCATCCTGGTGAAATCCTTTCAGAGGAATTCCTTATTCCTTTTAATATTACCGCATATAAACTTGCAAAAGATATTGAAATTCCTCAAACAAGAATTTCTGAAATCATTAAGGGTAATCGCAGAATTACAGCAGATACCGCTTTAAGGTTGAGCAAATACTTTGGTAATTCAGCCAAATTTTGGCTGGGCTTACAGGATGATTTTGATATTGAAGAAGAAATGGCAACTAAAGGATCAGTGCTAAAATCTATCAAAGCAATCAACTCTAAGGTTGCCTGAGTTTTTTAGCAGCAGTTTCTTAACCTGAAAGTGTTTTCAACATAATTATTTCAATTTTAGAAATGTAATTGTGAGACTTTGCTTTTGCTATATTAATAGATTACAATAAACCATCGCCGCAACTTTCAAAAAATTTAGATTTTAGGCGTGTGTTTCAAATTGTTGGCAAAACTTAGTGCCCATTTTTTAACCGCAATTGTTCAACAAAAACCATTGCAGTAAACAAATTTTTCAACAGAAATTTTTCAGCAGAAAATAAACTTTATCCGCCCTGTTTTGTTAATATAAAAACATCCATTTGTATGACAAACGAAATAAAAAATAACTATCTCTATCACAAAACATTAACCGCAGAAGCCATCACTAACCTGCAACAAAAAGGCTACAAATATTTACAGGTACAGGGCTTTACTATGGATCATCACGCAGAGTATGTGGAGCCGCATTATTTAATGCTGGTACCCAAAAAAGAATTACCAATGGATATTTACGAACCCATTAACAGCGAACTTGTACAGGAATGGATTAAAAATGAACGCAACAACGGCAGGCTGGAAGTATTTTTAGCCGATTGTAATAAATTTTAAAGTTGGCTGCATAAAAAAAGCAAAGACTTTTTTATCATAAAATAAAAATGTCTTTGCCGGGTGATGGTGTTTATATAAAATTATGCTGCTTCCATTTCTACAACCGATGGCGTTATCTCGGTTAATTTTTCATCAGCGGCTTTTTCTTCTTCAAGCGTTTGGTGCAATAATGAAACGGCTTCTTCCAGGCCAAGTATTTCGGCAAATGCGGCCAATGTGCCATAGGTGGCAATTTCGTAATGCTCAACTTTTTGTGCCGAAGCAATAATACCTGCATCGCACATTACACCATCTTCGCATTCTTGCATTATTTCTTCCCCTTCTTTAATAAGGCCAGCCATCGCTTCGCATTTTTTTGCGGTTGCTTTAGTTTCAATCGACGCAAAAACCTGCTCCAGCCGGGTAACATGCTCTTCTGTTTCGGCCAGGTGGTTGGTTAACCCTTCTTTAAGCTGATCGGCGGTGGAATTCTTAATCATTTTTGGAATAGCCTTAGTTAAAGCTTTTTCTGCCCAGTAAATATCTTTAAGGCCCTCCTCAAAAAATTTCATCAACTGATCATGGTTGGATGTAGTACCATTTGATTTTGAGGCAGCGCCATTTTTTTTAGCGGTACCATTGGTTGCTTTCTCTGTTGTTTTCATTGTTATAATTTTTAAAAATAAAAGATTTGGTTGAGCAGATGAAATTTCAATTAATGTGCCATCAATTTTTTAAAGTTATACCGCCATGTCATGCGTACTTTATTCCTCAATATGAGAACGATTTTTTTTGCCGGGCAATTATTTGTGTCCATTTTTTTGTACAGTTAATTTCTCTCCTGCATCTCTGTTACAGGTAAAGTTGCAGGCAGCTGCCAGGATTTTAAAAGATGGCATACTTTTTTGCAGCTTTAATATTCTAACATAAAAAAATTTACCATGGCCAAAAAAAAACAACCCGTCAGCAGTAAAAAAATAACCGACCTGGAACAAAATACTTCCGATGCAGCAGGAGCTTTTTTAACCACCAACCAGGGATTAAAAATTAACGACAATCAAAACTCATTAAAAGCAGGTGAAAGAGGTGCTACACTTTTAGAAGACTTTATTTTAAGAGAAAAAATTACCCACTTTGATCATGAAAGAATTCCGGAGCGTATTGTACATGCCCGTGGTTCTGCTGCGCATGGTGTTTTTGAATTGTATGATTCGATGAGTGCTTATACCAAAGCAGGTTTTTTGCAAAAGCCCGGTACAAAAACCCCGGTGTTTGTGCGTTTTAGTACTGTTGCAGGCTCCCGTGGATCAACCGATCTGGCTCGTGATGTTAGAGGCTTTTCGGTAAAATTTTATACCGAAGAAGGCAATTACGATTTAGTAGGAAATAATATGCCCGTTTTTTTTATTCAGGATGCTATGAAATTTCCCGACCTGGTACATGCGGTAAAGCCAGAACCAAATAATGAAATGCCACAGGCTGCTTCGGCACATGATACATTTTGGGATTTTATTTCGCTGATGCCCGAGACCATGCACATGATTATGTGGGCCATGAGCGATCGTGGTATCCCCCGCAGCCTGCGCATGATGGAAGGATTTGGTGTACATACTTTCAGGTTAATTAATGAAAGTGGTAAAGCGGTGTTTGTAAAATTTCATTGGAAACCTTTATTAGGCGTACATAGTGTTGCATGGGATGAAGCACAAAAAATTTCTGGTAAAGACAGTGATTTTCACCGCAGGGATTTATGGGAAGCCATTGAAAGCGGTAATTTTCCTGAATGGGAATTTGGTGTACAGATTGTTCCGGAAAAAGATGAACATAAATTTCCTTTTGATTTACTTGATCCCACAAAATTAATTCCAGAGGAAATGGTGCCGGTAAAAATTATTGGTAAGATGACGCTGAACCGTAACCCTGATAATTTTTTTGCAGAAACAGAACAGGTAGCATTTCATCCCGGGCATTTGGTGCCAGGCATAGATTTTACCAATGACCCTTTATTGCAGGGCCGTTTATTTTCATATACTGATACACAGCTTTCAAGATTGGGCAGTGCTAATTTTCATGAAATACCTATTAACCGTTCGGTAAATGCTATGCATAATAACCAGCGTGATGGCCACATGCGCCAAACCATAAATACTGGAAGGGTTAGTTATCAACCCAACACTTTAGGAGGTGGTTGCCCGTTTCAGGCTAAAGCCACCGAAGGTGGTTTTGTATCGCACAACGAAAGGATTGATGCCAATAAAATAAGAGGCCGGAGCAAAAGTTTTTTTGATCACTTTAGCCAGGCCACTTTATTTTTTAACAGCCAGAATGAAGCTGAAAAAAATCATTTGACAGATGCTTTATGTTTTGAGTTAAGCAAATTAGAAACAGCAGCTATCAGGGAAAGAATGATTGGTTTATTAACGCAGGTTGATAAAACATTGGCTGCTAAAGTTGCAGATGGATTAAATATGCCCGTACCAAAAGGCCCGATATATCCAATTAACAACAGTGTTCCGGCTGATGGCATACAAAAAAATTACGAACCCATAAGTGTAACATTACCATTAAAAAAATCGGCTGCGCTAAGTATGGGTAATACCATTAAAGGTTCGGTAAAAACACGGCAGGTAGCAGTGCTGGTTGCAGATGGTGTAGATGAGCCTGATGTAAACAAATTTATAACTGCTTTAAAAGCTGCAGGTGCTGTACCGAAAATAATTGCGCCCAAACCCGGACCTGTAAAAACAGCAAATGGAACGTACATTAAAGCTGACCAATGCTTTTACAACACAGCCAGTGTATTGTTTGATGCGGTTTATGTTGCTGCCGGAGCAGGCGCATCTACAACTTTATTAGGCGAAGCTGATGCGATACACTTTATTAACGAGGCATATCGCCATTGCAAAACAGTAGGCGCCAATGGAGAAGGAGTAGATGTATTGAAGGCTACTTTTGTAAATAAACATGTTGCTGATACCATAGATAAAAAAACAACTGATCCGGGAATTGTAATTAATAAAAAACCGGCAGATTATATTTCGGCATTGGGGCAACACCGTTTTTGGGATCAGGAAAAAGCAAGAAAAGTACCAGCGTAATAATAAAAATTTATAGTTAACTAAAAGAGGTTGTCTCAAGAACAACAAATCTGTAAACATTGGGTTTATCAAAATGTCTAAAGATTTGTTTGCCAGCTATTGTAACATTTCGATAAACTCTATGTGACAATCACTGGAATTTTCAGACAGTCTCTTTTAGTTTTTATTCTGAAAAAGTTTTATTTATTTTTCATGCCTGCCTTTAAGTACTGCAATAATATCGCTTAATCTAAATCCTTTTGCCTGCAATAAAATTAAATAGTGAAACAGCAGATCTGCGGCTTCTTCTTTAAACAAAGTTTTGTTTACTTCGCCGCTGTTATCGATAGCTTCTATAACCAATTCCACCGCCTCTTCACCAACTTTTTGTGCAATTTTGTTAATGCCTTTTGCAAACAATAAACTGGTGTAAGATGCTTCTACCGCATTTTGTTTTCTTTCGGTAATAATATTTTCCAGGTGCAATAAAAAATTGTCGCTGTTGTTCTTTTCGTTCCAGCAAGTATCGGCACCGGTATGGCAGGTGGGGCCTAGCGGCGTTGCTTTTATTAAAAGGGTATCATTATCACAATCCAGTTTAATATCATTTACCAATAAAAAATTACCACTCTCCTCCCCTTTTGTCCACAACTTTTTTTTAGTGCGGCTGTAAAAAGTTACCTTGTTAAACTCCATAGTTTTTGCAACGGCTTCTTCGTTCATAAAACCCAGCATTAACACTTTGCAAGTTTTATCATCCTGTATAATTGCAGGCACAAGTCCATCGGCATATTTTAAAAAATCAATTGTCCCCATCTGCTGAATTGTGTTCTTCATTATTAATATTTTCAGTTTTAATTTTATTAGCCTCCAGCGTATGAATAAGTTCCGCTTCTTTTTTCCACAAAGGTTGGCGCATTTTATAATTTCTTTTTTCCTGCTTATTACGCAGATAAATAAACAGGTACAATGCAACAACCGCACCAATAGTAACAACAGGTAAATTAAACATCAAAGCCTGCTGCTGATTTGTTGCTGTTGCAAATATTTTTTTAAAGCCGGAATTTCTATTTCTTTATAATGAAAAATACTTGCGGCCAGTGCAGCATCTGCATGTGCCTTTTCAAAAACCATTTTAAAATGCTCCATCGTTCCGGCACCTCCGCTGGCAATAACAGGCACCGGCAATTCATTTGAGAGCGTTGCAGTAATATCCAGCGCAAATCCATTTTTTGTACCATCATTATTCATACTGGTTAATAAAATTTCTCCGGCACCTAAACTAACGGCCTGCCTTGCCCAGTCGCTTGTTTTTGTTTCAGTTTTTGTTCTGCCTCCATTTAAATATACATACCATTCGCCATCGGTTTCTTTTTTGGTATCGATGGCGAGCACAACACACTGGCTGCCAAAAGCTTCGCTTAAATCTTTTATTAATTGCGGATTTTTGAATGCCGCAGTGTTAACCGAAATTTTATCTGCACCATTTTGCAACAGCAAGGCTACATCTTCAACAGTGCTGATACCTCCACCCACTGTAAATGGAATATTGATATTAGCTGCAATTTTTTTTACCAGCTCCACCAAAGTTTTTCTTTTTTCTACAGTGGCGGTAATATCTAAAAAAACCAATTCGTCTGCACCCTGTTCGCTGTAAATAATGGCCAGCTCCACAGGGTCACCGGCATCACGAATGCTTTCAAAATTTATACCTTTTACAGTACGGCCATCTTTTATATCAAGGCAGGGGATGATGCGTTTGCATAAACCACGATGCCCCCCCGCCCCTGAAGGGGAGCCAGGCAACAGTTCACTTTTTAATGTTCCTTTGTTCATTTTAAAAATAAATTGTTACCCTTTTTAAAATCAGTTAAAATATTTATACTCTTCCAAAGTCCCCTTCAGGGGATTTAGGGGTATTAAACCTTCGTAAATGGCTTTACCAATAATTGCGCCGCTGCATCCAATAGCTTTTAATTGTTTTACATCCTCAATGGTTGTTACACCACCGCTGGCTATTAAATTTATTTCGGGATGCTCGGTAATAATTTTTTTATACAATTCAATAGATGGCCCTTCCATTACGCCGTCTTTAGCAATATCGGTACAAAAAATATTTTTGGCGCCTAACGCAATCATCTTTCCAACAAAATCTAAAATATTTATACCCCCATCTTCCAGCCAGCCACTGATCTTTATTTTTTCATCCAGCACATCGGCACCAATTAAAAATTTTTCTTCGCCAAATTCCATCAGCCATTCTTCTAATAGTTCAGGATGTTTTACTGCAAGACTTCCCACGGTAACCATTGCGGCACCTGCATTAAAAATATTACCAACATCAGCAATATTTTTTACGCCACCACCAAAATCAATTATTAAATTGGTAGCTGCAGCAATATTTTCTAAAACAGCCAGGTTTATAATTTTTCCGGCTTTGGCCCCATCAAGGTCTACAATATGTAACCGTTGTATGCCTGCGGCCTCAAATTGTTTTGCAACTTCAACAGGGTTATCGTTGTAAATTTTTTGTTGTGCATAATCGCCTTTGGTAAGGCGCACACATTTGCCATTAATGATGTCGATGGCGGGGATAATAGAGAAGCCCCTGTTTCCGCCTGCCAGAGGAGAGCTTAGATTGTTATTATCTTCTTTTGTTTGCAATACCTTTAATTTTAAAAGCTGATTAACGAAGATTATATATTTATAAAATTTCTTAAAATCATTTCTCCAACTTTTCCCGATTTTTCGGGATGAAACTGCACGGCATAAAAATTATCTTTTTGCAATGCGGCACTGTAAGGTAAAACATAATCTGTTTTTGCGGTGGTTTCATTACTCACCGCCGCATAATAACTGTGTACTGTGTAAACAAATTCATTTTCTTTTAAGCCCTCAAACAATACAGATTTATAATCGTAAATATTATTCCATCCTATTTGCGGAATTTTTAGCAGTCGGCCATGCTCTCCAGCAGGTGATGAAATTGCAGATTGAAAAAGTTTTACTTCCGTATCAAAAATACCCATACATTTTGTATCGCCTTCGGCAGAATGGTTGCACATCAACTGTAATCCCAAGCAGATGCCTAAAACCGGTTGCTGCAGCGATGCCAATACTTTATCTAAATTTCTCTCTCTTAAATATTGCATGGCTGCATTGGCATGCCCTACTCCCGGAAAAATTATTTTTGAGGCATTGCGGATAATTTCTTCATCATCGGTTACCACAGATTCAACGCCTAATCTTTGTAAAGCATATTGTACACTTTGTACATTGCCGGCGTTGTATTTTATTATGGCGATGCCCTTGTCTCCGCCAGCTGGCGGAGAACTTAAATTGTTACGCTCCTTATTCTGCAATCCAGCTTTTATACTCATCGGTTATTAAATAGTATTACAAATTAATGGGTTCTTCGAAGCCCCCTTCAGGGGGTTTGGGGGCTTTGCTTTACAACAACCCCTTTGTACTCGGCAACGCATCATTATTTATATCACGCTTTGCAGCCATTTTAATGGTCTTTGCAAATGCTTTAAAAATAGCTTCTATTTTATGATGTTCATTATCACCTTCGGCTTTTATGTTGATGTTACTTTTTGAAGCATCGCTGAATGATTTAAAAAAATGAAAAAACATTTCGGTAGGCATCTCTCCAATTTTTTCTCTTTTAAATGCAGCATCCCAAACAATCCAGTTGCGGCCGCCAAAATCTATTGCCACCTGTGCTAAACAATCATCCATGGGCAATAAAAAACCATAACGTTCAATACCTCTTTTATCGCCCAATGCTTTTGCAACAGCTTCACCTAATGCAATACCGGTATCCTCAATACTATGGTGTTCATCAATATGCAAATCGCCATTGCATTCAATGGTTAAATCAATATTTCCATGCCGTGCAATTTGCTCAAGCATATGATCAAAAAAAGATAAACCAGTTGTTATATTTGCTTTGCCGGTTCCGTCAAGATTTACTTCAACCCTTATTTTTGTTTCATTGGTATTGCGCTGATGATTTATTTTACGTTGTGGTAATTTTAAATAATTATATATATCTGCCCAATGCGGTGTATCTAAAACAATGGTTTCTTTTTTTAATACAGCAATAGTTTCATCCAATTCTTCGGCACCAAGGTTATTGCGCAGGTTTAGCCAAAGACCTTTACAGCCCAAATTATTTGCAAGTTCCATGTCGGTACTCCTGTCGCCAATTACAAAAGAATTTACCAGATCGTAATCGGGGTTATTAATATATTGTGTAAGCATTCCTGTTCGGGGCTTTCTTGTTGGCGCATTATCTTCAGGAAAAGACGGATCAATAAATGTTTCGGCAAAATTAATGCCTTCATTTTTTAAACTCTGCATTATAAAATTATGCACCGGTAAAAAAGTTTCTTGCGGAAACTTTGACGTACCCAATCCATCCTGGTTGGTAACCATTACCAGTTCGTAATTTAATTCGGTAGCAATTTTACGCATGTATAAAAACATATCGGGATAAAATTCCAGTTTACTAAAATCGTCAAGCTGGTAAGTGGGTGGCGCTTCTTTTATCAATGTGCCGTCTCTGTCAATAAATAATATTTTTTTTGCCCCCTTCCCCCCTGAAGCAGGATTGAGCAGTTCACTTTTTTCAGCAAGATTGTTATTACTCATATTTTGTCAATGTATTTATTAAATTTTTATTTTCTTCGGGTGTCCCAATTGTTATTCGTAAACAATTTTCGCATCCGGCCTCTTTACTCCTGTTGCGCACTACAATTTCGTTATCAGCCAGGTATTGATATAAAGCATCAGCATCATTTACTTTAACCAAAATAAAATTAGCGTCTGTTGGAAAAACTTTTTCAACAAAAGATAATTGCACAAGTGCCATTGCCATATCTTCCTTTTGATGCACCACTTCTTTGATCCATTTATTTACCATATGGGTTTCCTGCAACGCTTCTATTGCAATTTGCTGGGATGCATCATTGATATTATACGGCGGTTTTACTTTATTAAAAATATCGATGATATCCATTGATGCAAAACAAAGCCCTAAACGTAAAGCCGCTAAACCCCATGCTTTTGATAAAGTTTGCATCACAATTAAATTGGGATATTCCGTGAGCTCCTGTATAAATGTTTTTTGTTTGCTGAAATTAATATACGCTTCGTCTATAATAATTATACCCGGAAAATTATTGAGCAATAATTCCACATCAGCCCTGTTCATATTATTACCCGTGGGGTTATTGGGCGAACAGATAAATAATAATTTGGTGTTGGTATCTGTTGCATCCAAAATGGCTTCCACATCCAATTCAAAATCTTTAGTAAGATTTACTTTTCTTATTTCAACATCATTAATATTTGCGCTTACCTGGTACATACCATACGTAGGCGGACAAATAATTACATTATCTTTTTTCGGATCGCAAAAAATACGATAGGCCAAATCAATAACTTCGTCGCTACCGTTACCGATAAAAATATTTTCAGCAGGCACGCCTTTTATTTTTGCCAGCTGAAATTTTAACTGCCATTGCAAAGGATCGGGATAGCGGTTGTAATTTTCTGCTACTGGTGAGCCATAGGCATTTTCGTTCGCATCTAAAAACACAGAAGCTTTACCTGTAAATTCGTGCCGGGCAGACGAATAAGGTTTTAATGTTTTTATATTATTACGCACTAAAGCCCCCAACCCCCTGAAGGGGGCTTTAGAAGAGTTTTTAAAATTTTCACTTTCATTCATGATTTAGACATTTTAATATTTCTAAATTAAAAGCATCTTTAAATTATTGAAGTGCTTAAAGCCCCCTTCAGGGGGTTAGGGGGTTTCTTATACTCACCGCATTTTTATGTGCGTCCAAACCTTCTGCTGCGGCCATTAATTCAATAGCGTTACCAATATTTTTTAACCCCTCTTTACTTAATTGCTGAAAGGTGATCTTCTTTACAAAGCTATCCAGCGATACGCCGCTGTAAGCCTTAGCGTAACCGTTAGTAGGCAGTGTATGATTGGTTCCGGATGCATAATCTCCTGCACTCTCCGGCGAGTAATGCCCCAAAAAAACGCTGCCGGCATTAATTACTTTGTCTGAAAGTGCCACAGCATTATCTGCAGCTATAATTAAATGCTCTGCTGCATAGTCGTTTAACAATTCAAATGCGTCATCAACATTTTCCACTACAATAAAACGGCTGTTGGCCAATGCTTTTGCTGCAATTTCTTTTCTTGATAAAAAAGATAATTGTTTTTCAATTTCAATTTTTACTGCTTCAACAATTTTAATTGAAGTTGCCACTAAAATTACCTGGCTGTCTGCACCATGTTCTGCCTGACTCAATAAATCCGCAGCAACAAATGCAGCATTACTGCTTTCATCCGCATATACGGCAACTTCACTGGGGCCGGCAGGCATATCAATAGCTGTACCTTCTTTATTAATTAATTGTTTAGCACAAGTTACATACTGATTGCCGGGGCCAAATATTTTATACACTTTCAAAATGCTTTGTGTACCGTAAGCCATGGCGCCAATAGCCTGCACACCGCCAATTTTATAAATATTTTTTATCCCAATTAAATGAGCTGTATATAAAATAACAGGATTTACTTTTCCATTTTTACCCGATGGTGTGCATACGATAATTTCTTTACAACCCGCCAGCACAGCAGGAATACCCAGCATTAATAAAGTAGAAAATAAAGGCGCTGTACCACCGGGAATATACAATCCCACTTTTTCTATCGCAACAGGTTTACGCCAGCATATTACGCCGGGTGCTGTTTCTATTTGCTGTATAATTTCTTTTTGATACCGGTGAAACTGTGTGATATTATTTTTTGCAACCTGTATTGCTGCTTTTAAATTATCATCAACCAATGTAATTGCTTCTTCAATTTCTTTTTCGCTAACTTTTAAATCAGTTAATTCCACTCCATCAAATTGTGCTGCATATTTTTTTATTGCAGCATCGCCGTTTTGTTTTACATCTTCCAGAATTGCAGCAACGGTACTTTCCAGTTTCTTTGTATCAAAAACAGGGCGCTGCAATAATTGCGGCCACTTACTTTTCTCAGGATTTATAAAAATTTGCATAGTCCCTGCCTCCGCTGCGGCGGAGAACTTAGTTTTAAAGTTTATAATTTTTTCAATCAACATTTTACTTAAAGCTGATTGAAAAATAAATATTATTGTAGCCTGCACAGTTCCCCCTTCGGGGGGCGGAGGGGGCTACACAATCATCTTTTCAATCGGTATTACCAATATACCTTCTGCTTCAAACTGTTTTAATTTTTCTATCACTTCCCAAAAATCATTTTCGTTTACCACACTTTGCACACTGCTCCACCCCTCTTCTGCCAATGGCGTAACTGTCGGACTTTTCATGCCTGGTAAAACTGATGAAATATTTTTTAACTGGTTATTGGGTGCATTTAAAATAATGTACTTATTATTTTTTGCAGTTTTTACCGCATTGATGCGCAACAATAATTTTTCTAAAATATTTTTATTAGCTGCAGTAAGATTTTTGTTGGCCGTTAACACAGCTTCTGATTTTAATATTACTTCTACTTCTTTAAGGCCATTGGTAAAAAGTGTACTACCGCTGCTCACCAAATCGCAGATGGCATCAGCCAAACCAATACCGGGTGCAATTTCTACCGAACCGCTTATCTCGTGAATTTCTGCATCGCTGTTATTTTCATTTAAATATTTTTGCAGAATGTTGGAATAAGTTGAAGCAATTTTTAATCCTTTTAAATCGGCGATGGAATTGTACTGCATACCTTTAGGTACCGCAATACTTAATTTACATTTACCAAAACCAAGCCGGTACACCAGGTCAATGTCTTTATTTTTTTCCAGCAATACATTTTCGCCAACAATACCCACATCGGCCACTCCATCAAAAACATACTGCGGAATATCATCATCCCTTAAAAAATAAACTTCCAGCGGAAAATTTTCTGCAACCGTTTTTAATTGTTTATTGCCATTATTTAATTGAATGCCGCATTCCTTTAATAACTTAATGGAATCTTCATACAACCTCCCCGATTTTTGAATTGCGATCTTTAACATCTTCAGCTTTTCTTTTACTGTTAATAAAAACAAAAAGGGCTCACTTTTCAGTAAGCCCTTGATTAAAATTATGTGTAGTTACATACAAATCAGCACGCTTACCCGTTGAGTAATATATGATGATGATGTATGTGAACGATTTGTTTCATTTGTTGCACAAAGTAAAGACGGAATATTTATATAGCCAAATAAAACTTTTAAAAATAACCTTTGTATTGCAACCAAATCAAGGCAGGCAATACAAATCCGGTAATCCATATAAAGGTAAATACAATTTTGTGCTTAACAGTAAGGTCATCCCGGTAAGCCGGCACCAATACATTTTCAATATGTTTTATTATTTTCTGTTCGTCATCAGATTGTTCGGTAGTGGAATATTTTTTACTCAATACCCTGCTTTCACTAATCACCACATTTCTTATTTGCCAGTATTCTTCGCCGGTTAAATCTTCGTAATTACAGGCATAATCAATCCCTTCTTTATCCATTTTTTTTCGAACTTTATGTACATTATTAATTTGGCCCATCCGGTTAAGCACCAATAAGGCAATAATTAAAAAGGGCCAGGCATAATCTAATTTAAAAAAGAAATAAATTAAGCAGGCAAATGAAACGGTTAAAAAAAATAATTGAATCAGCCTGCTGCCATTAAAAAACAAGGTTTGAAAAAACTGGCCGCCATCTAAAGGAAATACCGGCAGTAAGTTAAAAACATTTAATAATAAAAAAAGCACTGCAAGCTGTCTGAAGGTTTCGTTATAATTTTTTTGGTACAAAAATAAAAGCAGGCACCCAATAATAATTCCCGGTATCGGCCCGGCCAGTAAAACAATTAATTTATTTTTTTTGGATAAATTTATTGCAGTACCACTAACATAAGCACCAACAAAAGGAACAAAGGTCATGTTAACCCCTTTGTAACCAAAAAATTTCATTGCTATAAAATGCCCTGCTTCATGAATAAAAATTACGGTAACCAACAGCAGCACCGCTAACCAACTTTTAAATATCCAGTAATCTAATGCAATAAACAAAGCCAGGCTTATCAATGTTCTGGATAAAGAAGTTTTTTTAAACGCTTCTTCTTCTGGTTTAGCTTCCAATGTAACCGGTTCGCTTTCTTCGCTCATTCAAAATATTTTTTTTCTTATTAAAAAGATTTAAATAAACCCTGACGGCGGCTTCAGGCCCCGTCAGCGGTTGATTGTAACCTTCAACTATAACTTTCGCTACAATTTAAAACCTCTTTTAAAATTATACTAATGCTCAAAATTCTTTAACAGTAATGCCCAAGCCCGGTTTATCGTTATAAATAATTTTACCAAAATCAAAACCCACACCCTCTGCAACATCTTCGCTCAATAATAACGGACCGTCCATATCTACTTTATCTAAAAGCGGTGCCAGTTGTGCGATGGCTGCCGAACCAACACTGCTTTCATTCATACAACCAATCATTACTTGCATTTTTAATTCCCGTGCTTTAGTTATCATTCTTCGGGCAGGTGTAATGCCGCTGCATTTGGTGAGTTTAATATTTATACCATGAAAATGACCGTAACATTTTTCTACATCAGTTTCAGCAACACAGGCTTCATCAGCATATAACGGCAACGCAGACTCTTTAAATAAAACTTTCATGCCTTCCCAATTATCTTTTGCCAACGGTTGCTCTACCATCTCCACTCCTAAATCTTTTAACAACGGAATTTTTTGCAATGCTTCTTCCAAGCTCCAGCCGGCATTTGCATCAACTCTAAAAATGGCATCTGTGTGTTCTCTTAAAGCAGCTACCATTTCAATATCATTTGCTACGCCTACTTTTATTTTATAAATGGGCCATGGCTTTTCTTTCATTTTATTTACCATTTTTTCAATGGTATCAATACCAATGGTAAAATCGGTAACAGGGCTTTTGGTAATATCAAGATTCCATATTTCAAATAAAGGTTTACGTTTTAATTTACCATACAAATCCCAACCCGCCATATCTAAAGCACAAACCAAAAATGGATTAGCAGGAAAAAGATGGTGCAAATAATGCCAGTATCTTTCCGGATCGCTGAAGGCAAATTTTTCTACAAACATTTTTTTGCGTTCCAGGTCTTCCACCATTTTATCTACAGGTATATTATAATAACTTATTGCCGGAGCTTCGCCATAACCTTTAAAGCCCATAAACTCCAGCTCCACAATTAATGTGGGTTGGTGCGTTTTTGTTCCTTTGCTTATGGTGAAGGGATGCGTAAACGGAAGGTTGTATGTTTTATAGTTTAGTTTCATGCCCTGTTACTTCTTAAATTTTCAATTGCCTAAAATGAAGGTGAAGTTAGTTGAAAAAATAAATAAAAAAGATCAGTATCTCTACATCGTTTTTATAAAACCATAATTTATAAAAGGTAATTTTAAATTCATTTTTCCAGCTTACCAAATAGTAACTTACCAAATGGTAAGCTGTAAAATGTACGCTCTTTCGTAAAGGGACAAGTTTTTAAAATGCAGGCTTCGCCTGCTCAAGAAGTTACTTTTCTTTTAAAACACCGGTATTTTTATTATCAATTACAGTTTGAAAGATTATCTTTACAAAAAAATCTAATACCCCTTAAAATGAATAAAAAATTATTACTGCAGGGCATGATAGTAAAGTTTGCAACCATGGTTATTTTAAGTTGCAATAATAGCGGTGGTGAAAAAAATGTGACTACAGCAGATTCTGCTGCTGCAAAAACTACAGCAACAACTTCTCAGGCATCGCAAGCAACCTCCATTGATACCGCTTTATACAACAAAAAAATGATGGA
Source organism: Ferruginibacter sp. (assembly GCA_043756235.1). Taxonomy (GTDB): domain Bacteria; phylum Bacteroidota; class Bacteroidia; order Chitinophagales; family Chitinophagaceae; genus Ferruginibacter. The sequence goes on from JAYURK010000119.1 coordinate 70,431, forward strand.
GCTGGCCAATGGAGATACTACCGGATTGTGGCCGCAAAAAATGCCTTACCCATTACCCGGTGCCATTTTACCATTTAACCGCATTGTTGCATTTTACGGTAACCTGTACAGTACCCGAATGGGAATACTTGGCGAATTACCTAAACCCGAAATGCTGAAAAAATTAGATGAAGAAGTAAATAAATGGAAAGTTGCTGATCCCTCCACTCCCGTAGTTTCTGCATTACATTATATTGCCATGACGGCACAAAGCCTGCCTGGTAAAGATGGTAAACACCGCATGCGCATGCCTTTTCACCAAATAGATACCATTATGAAATGGGCCAATGAAAACAACAGCATTGTATTTTTAGATATACAGGTTGGTGGCAGCACGGTAAAAGAAGAAATAGTTTTACTGGAGCCTTATTTAAAATTACCCAATGTACATTTTGGATTAGACCCGGAATTTTCTTTAAAAAATGGTGAAACACCCGGCACAAAAATCGGCAGCTTTAATGCCAACGATATTAATGATGCCGTAGATTATTTAGCTGAACTGGTTAAAAAAAATAACCTGCCGCCAAAATTATTAATGGTGCACCGATTTACACAGGGAATGGTAACCGATTATGCCAGTATTAAAAAAACACCCGAAGTACAGATTATTATGGACATGGACGGATGGGGCGATAAAATTTTAAAAAACTCTACGTACTTAAGATACATTTATAAAGAACCCGTTATGTTTACCGGCTTTAAATTGTTTTATAAAAATGATACCCGTAAAGACAAGAACGGCCTTTTTACTCCCGATGAATTAATGAAATTAATTCCAAGGCCCAGTTATATCCAGTTTCAATAATTACTATTTTATTTTTAATGAAAAATTGTTTTTTAGTTTTAGCACTGTTAGGTTTAATAAGTTGCAACAATACCAATGAAAAAACTGCAACTGACACAAAGCCCGCTTTAAAAAAACAAACCGATACTACCACAGCACCCATTGCCGATGCTGCAACTATTTTATCCCGTACACAGGTGCCCGTATTGTGTTATCATCATATACAAAACACCCGAATTAGTGAGTACATGGTTTTACCTGCAAAGTTTACTGAGCAAATGCAGGCATTTGCCGACAGTGGCTATCAAACCATTTTGCCCGATCAATTGTATAACTACCTGGCTTATGGCAAACCTTTGCCGCCTAAACCTTTTATGATAACTTTTGATGACACCGATGCCGAACAATTTACCATTGGCTATACCGAAATGAAAAAACATAATTTTAAAGGGGTATTTTTTATTATGAATATTTCTATCGGCCGCAAAAGATACATGACCAAAGAACAATTGAAACAATTATCAGACGAAGGACATGTAATTGCAGGCCACACCTGGGATCATCATAAAGTTACCGAATACACGCCTGCCGATTGGGATATACAAGTTACCGATGCCAAACAAAAATTACAAAGCATTACCGGTAAACCCGTTGATTATTTTGCCTACCCCTTTGGTTTATGGAATGCCGCTGCTATACCGGCGCTGCAGCAACGCAATATAAAAATGGCTTTTCAATTATCTACAAAGCAAGACAGTTTGCAACCCTTATACACCGTACGCCGCATGATAGTACCCGGCAACTGGAGTACACCGGGATTATTTAAAGCGATGAAGAAGACGTTTGGTTTGTGAGGTGGGTAGTGGGGGCTAGTCGTGAGCAAAGTAGAAGGGTTTTGTTAGTGGCTTTGAAATCTTGTTCAACATCGTTTTATCCTTATATACTTGCGCTACATATCATTGGAGATGAATGAGCGAAGCTGAAGTGTGTTCAATATCAATAATTTTATTATAATAGCGGCTTATATCATATATTTATGTGTTACATTTTATATAAAAAGACGCCATGAAACAAGTATCAGAACAAATTTTAACTGAATTAAATGATGAAGCAGCAATAACTAGTTTCAACAATTTAATTTCTTCATCACCAACAACCACAAATGGGGATATAACAATTGTTGAAAGCTATGAAAAATTCATATTTATAAAAGAGCTGTTGATAGGAGCAATTGAAAATGGAACTTTTGAAGATTTGCCATCAAACAGAAGAAATACAATTTTATCAACTCTTAATACTGTTAGACAGTATCAAAGCAACCCACAGCAATTAATAGTTCAAGTAGACAGTCTATATGATGCAGTCCTTTCTACAGGTTTATTAGTAAGGCAATTGAAGCAAAAGGATTACCAAGCAGAGCTTAAAAATATTTCAAAACTAAAGGACGAGTTGCAATCTCTTATTAACTTATATAATGAAAAGAAAGGTTTTATAAATGAAATTCACGAAGCTAAAATGAAAGTTGACGAGGACAAGAATCTTGCACAACAAAATATTTCAGAAATTGAAAAATTAAAGCTCTCAGCTGATGAAATAGCAGAATCAATCATTAAACTTAAAACATCTACAGAAACTTATGCTACTACTGTTCAATTAAGTGAAAAGGAAATAGAAACAAAAAAATTATCAATTAATACATTTGCAGAAAACATTGAAGAGTATAAAGTATCAATAGCTGAACTTGAAAAAAAAGCAACTGAAATTATTGCAAAAGAAATAACAATTAATACGTTAATATCTCAAGCTGAGACAGCATTGAATTTGAAATCTGCTCAAGGAATCAGTGCAGCTTTTTCGGCACAGCATGAAAAAGCAAGCGAAAATGGTTCACTTAGAGGTTGGATTATGGGGGCATCATTTTTTATACTAGCTGCCTTAGTTTTGACAGTTTGGATAGTAAGTGGAAAATGGATTACTGACCCCAATTCAATAAGTTCTATTGTTGGAAGAGTAGTCGCAGTTGGTATTTCAATTACAGGCGCAACTTTCTGTGCAAAGCAATATAATAAACAAAAAAATATTTCAGAAGACTATGCTTATAAAGCAGTGTTAGCTAAATCAATAATAGCATTTACTGACGAAATAAAAAAACGAGATGACAAAAAAGTTGTTGAGTATCTTGCTAGAGTTTTAGATGAAATTCATAAAGACCCATTAAGAAGCAGAGATAACAAAGATGATAAAGAAATAGGGACGAATCCTTTAAGTTTAATTGAAAAATTAGTAGATAAATTACCAACCAAATAGTTCCTTAGCCGCAATTAGTTGAACGAAGCCAACCGAAATGTTGTTATCTTTTGCCGATGTAGGTATGTTTTACCGATGTAGGTATGTTTTACCGATGTAGGTATGTTTCATTTCAATCCGCACTAATCTTCGCCGCTGTCTTGTCTCCTGACAAACGGCGAATTTTGGAGTCGTAAAAATGTTAACCCCCTTCTTTTGCCGATGTAGGTATGTATCGTTTAATAATCGCACTAATCCTCGCCTCCGTCTTGTCTCCTGACAAACGGCGAATTTTGAGTCGTAAAAATGTCATCTCCCGGAAGGGCTAACTGTTATGCAATATCTTCCTGAAAAAAATTTTGTAATTTATATCTCCGTATTAAATCAGAAAAATTACGAAACATAATTTTTTAAATGCACAAAATAAATTACCAGGAGTGCAACTATTTCCAATATCCAAATGTGATAAGGCTTTTGTCTGAAGATTATTTTTACAATAATATCAATAACTATTACTGCAAACAATATTGGTCCAAAAATTATAACAGCCAGGTAACTCCATCCGCCAGAGTTATTCATATTTATATAGCCAATAATTAATGCTGTTAAAGAAAATGCTGCTGCAATTAAACAAGGAGAAATTATACCAAACCATTTTTTCATATTTTCTTCGCCGCCGCAGGTATGTTTCCTTTTAATCCGCTCTAATCTTTGCCGACGTCTTTTCTTATCCTCACTAAATTAGAGCACATTCAAAATTGTTTCACTGTTTTTTTTCGGCACCTCAAACTTAATTGGCACCTATTATTTACCAGTGGTGCAATGCAGCCAATAGTATAAAACCCACTGATGCACAAAACTTAGAAGCAGCGATAAGTGGAGGATTATCAAAATCTTCCACACAAAAACTTTTATTACAAACTAAATATTTACTTACATTGCATTGATGCTATAAACAATACAAAAGTTATAATGTCAAAATTTTTGATAATCAATATAATTTTATTTTTCCTTATTACTTTTTACTACATCAATACAAACGTTGGCAGTAACCTAAGAAACTTCTACATCCCATTTTAAATTCTGACATTAAAGATTACTTATTGCTCTTTCGAATTCGCAGCCTTATGCTTCACTTCGACTTGTCCAGTAACTTCATATTTGTATTTATAGTGCTTTCGAGGGAACGGATTTGCTGTGTCTTTTACAAGGATAGTTTCATAAACATACATTAACTGTTCTCCATTTATCACAGTATCTTTTCCTTCGTTATGGCTAAGTACCGATTTAAGGAAAGCAGTTTTAAAATCATCTTCTGTTTTCTTTTTACTCTTTCTTTTTTGGGAAACAGGCTCGTCATTTTCATTTAATAAAACTGCTCCTTTTGCAAGGCTAATATTATCTTTTGAAGCTTTTGGATAGGTTTTAAAATTAGTAACTCTTATATAAGGATATTCAATTTCTGAAACTTCATTCCTGTTTCCCAAAAATAATTCGTCTCCAGGAGCTAATTCTACAATTTTTGTCTGGTAATTGTAAATTGAATCATTCTTTATACTAGTAGTTTTTACAGTGAATCTGTATGTTTTCGTAGTTGAACCGTTAACTACATAGGCTTTACTTTTATTCCTAGTTTCAATTTTCCCATCTACCCTATCGCATGAGCAGAAAGAGAGTAAAAGTGTTATATAGAGAATCTGTTTCATGGTGTATTATGACAGAAACAAATATAAATCTTAGATTTGGATTTAAATAAGATATAAATACCAACATCAATTTATTTTATGGCAACACACTTAGAAATTAATCAGATTGACGAATCAGTTATGTATGAAAAGACTACTAAGCGATTACTCAATAAAGCGCTTATTTCAGATGTTCATGATGACTCATCCCACGACCAAACAATTATCATCTATCAGGGAGAAGAAATAAAAGCTAGAAACAACTATGAAGAAATTAGAGCAGCACTTTTAGAATAGTAAAAGTCTTTGCCGCCGCAGGTATGTTTCCTTTTTGCCGCCGCAGGTATATTTCCTTTTAATCCGCTCTAATCTTCGCCGCCGTCTTGTCTCCTGACAAACGGCGAATTTTGCAGCCGTAAAAATGTCAACACATCCCGAATCAAACCAAGATTTTTAGTTCTGCCAAAATCCTTTCAACTCAATTCTTCTTCACCTCCCACTCGCCATCACATATCCTCTTACTTCTTCATTAAACGACTCTTCTTTCAGCAATTCTTCCAATGTAAAATGCATGCGGTAGCGCCAGTAATGGTTGGGGTTGGCAGGTATATTTATTCTTTCATCATCAGGGTTTGCACGGCGTAAAGTTTCATTAATCCCCAGCAGATCCTGCAGTTGAAAAATGCTCCACATGGCGGGAGCATAAAAATGCTGCAAAACAATTTCTTTATTTACCCATGCTTCGCAAAAATAAGGTGCTTCGCCATAGCGGCCCATAACGGTGTTGTAAAAACGCTGCGTTTTTGCGGCATCTTCCTGCCACCAGCCACGTATGGTACTCATGTCGTGGGTGCTGGGTGTAACCACACTCATGTAAGGTGCATCGTTAGGATGAAAAAATTCAGCATCACTTTGTTTGGGCATTCTTTGAATTTCTAAACTTAAAATACCCAGCTGGCGCATTACCTCGGGTACGCAATGCGGCACCATGCCCAAATCTTCGCCACAAATCAGCATATTGGTACTGCGTTTTAAGCCGGGCAATTTATGCATGGCTTCTTTTTTCCAAAACTCATCCTGCCTGCGGAAAAAATAATTTACGGCCAGTTCTTTTAATGCATTTTGAGAATGTATATCTAAATTTTGGAACGATGTTGTTTGCTCCATCCCAATACGGAAATGAAATTGCTGCCCCTGCGATGCTTCTTCTTCAAATAAAATTACATTGCTTATTAAATTAAATAAACCATATTTTATTTTGTTCTCACTGTCGTTTTTTTCGGCAAAATAATTTTCTACTTTACGTTGGGTGTTAAATTCTTCTTTTAATTCGTTGTTCAATAAAAAGTTTTCTTTCACCGCACTACTATCTTCACCAAACAGCTGGTACAATATTTCGTCTGTAATAAAGGGTTTGGTATACCGTGCCCTGTCGTAACTTATATTTCGTTCAAATAATTCATTTATATGAATGGCAATTGCAGGCACAAACCTGCCCATGATGCCTTCTACTGCATGTAAAGGAATACTCCAGATGCGGAAGAAGCCTAAAATATGATCAATTCTAAAGGCATCAAAATATTCACTCATTTGCTCAAAACGCTGGCGCCACCAGGTAAAATTATCTTCCTGCATGGCCTTCCAGTTGTAAGTAGGAAAACCCCAGTTTTGTCCTTTTACGGCAAAATCATCAGGCGGTGCTCCTGCCTGTGCTTCCATATTATACATGGCCGGTGCCATCCAGGCATCTACACTGTTGCGGTAAATACCAATAGGAATATCGCCTTTTACCACAATACCATTTTTATGAGCGTAAGCCGTGGCTTCTTTTAATTGTAAATGCAAATGATACTGGGTAAAATAATGTACCGCTATGGCATCGTAATGTTTTTGCGATGGACTTACTAAGCGCTGTATCGCATTTTCGTCGTATACGCTGTTGCTTTTCCATTTACTAAATTCGGAAGTGTTGTATTTATCTCTTAAAAAACAAAAAGCGGCATAAGGCACCAGCCAGTGGCGGTTCAATTCAAAAAAATCGAAGTAAGCGGTATCGTTTCTAAAAATATCTTTTTGTAAAGCGTAAATTTCTTTTATGGCTGATAGCTTAAATTTTATAACGTTATCATAATCCACATCGGGCAATGCATTTAATTGCTGTTGTTTTTTCTTCAGCGGTTTTATAACTGCGGCGGCGATGGTGCCCGCTGTTTTTTCTATATTTAAAAACAAAGGGTGTAATGCAAAAGCAGAAATTGCGGAGTAAGGATAAGAGTCCTTCCAGGTATGTGTAGCCGTAGTATCGTTAAGTGGTAACACCTGAACTAATTTTAAGCCGGTTTTTTTTGCCCAGTCAACCAGTAATTTTAAATCGGTAAACTCTCCTGTACCAAAACTATTTTTGCTGCGCAAACTAAAAACCGGGATAGCTACGCCGGCTCCCTTCCACGGCTTGTACTTAATGCGGATAAAACCATCATGGCAGATGGTAACTTTTTTCTTTGCCGCATCGCCGGATAAGGTTCTGTTATCTCCCGTTTCAAAAGCTATAAATTTTTTATCTTTTATATTATATATGCCATACTTATATGCAACCGGAAAAGTTTCTTTGGTAAGGTTGAGTTTTACTTTCCACCAGGTTTTATTTTTTGTAAGCAACACCGGTTTGTCGGTACTCCAATTATTAAGGTCCGATGCAGCACCGGTAATACATATTGCTTCGTTTTGGTTAAGTACCGGGGCTTTAACCCTAAACTCGTGTGTAAAATGTTTTGGTGGTTTGGCAGCAATTTTTGCCAAGGCCCCGGGGGTTTTTAATAACACTTCCTGAAACGGTTGGGTAAAAAAAGCATTCTCTGTTTCGCCGGAGTAATTCCAGGTATCAAAAAAAGTAATTTCATTGGCGTTAACGGTATCCAGCGCCACCATCCTGTCGTCGCCAAATTCAACAGTATCTTCTTTACCGGTTTCTTTTAAAATATATTTATAGCGCAGGTTGGTAATATCTTTTACGGTGTCGATATTTATGGTGCCGTGCCAAAGTTGATCATTGAGGTATTGTATTGCAAATGTATTGTCCAGGTCTTCGTTACCCAACACCCCAGTGTTACCACTTATATGTAAAGTTTGCCCAAAATGAGTTGAAAAACGTAAATAGAAATGTATAGTCATCTGCAAAAACCGTTAGTTAAAGAGGAGCAATATAAAACCTTTATTTCAAAATGTAAAAAATACACATTAAAAAATGCAGTTTGCACCCAATATATATGAAGTGCTAATTTTTTTTGTTTAAAAAACCAATTTACTAAAAGCACTGCCCTATATTTGCAAAAAAAATTAAGATGGAATCTACCAAAAAGAAAACCGGGTTGTACTGGATATTATTCTTGCTTTCTGTAGCTGTTTTTTTTATTGTTTTATTTTCGCCAATAGGTTCTTATTGCTCAATGGTATTGCCATTTAATACCTTGTTTTTGGCAAAGGCGTTAGACATCATGTAAAATTTGTGCTGAAAGATATTGTAAAAAACATTCGCCGTTGGCGGATGTTTTTTTATGCCCTAATTAGCGATAACAAAATCGGGGCGTTTTATAAAAGTGCTGTTGTATTTAAACCTGATATTGGTGTTGACCTCAATTTTCCACCCCCGCATATCGCCATTGGTACGGGGAAAATAATAGCCCTTTAATTCGATGGTGCCAAACACCAGATTTTCGTTACGGGTGCGTACACCGCCACCTATGCCGGTAAACAAATCGCTTTTATCAAAATTTGCTTTTGTAGGTTTAAGCAAACTTATATCCGAAAAAATAAAAGGTGCAAACCTGAAGCCCAGTATCTTTTTTAAATTATAAAATACCGATTCCAGTTTTATGGTGGAACGAAAATCGGCACTTATATTTTCAGGATTAAAATAGGGCAAGCCGTAAACGCTGTTTAAAAATAATGGTGCATTAAACACCGGGTTAATTTGTGTGGTAATACCAGTACTCATAAAAAAGCGGTGCAACCATTGCCGGTTTAATTTTCGCAGCCGTGTAAAATGATCTACGTTAAATAGCAGGTCCATATCCTCAAAACGTTTACGGTAAAAAAAAGTGCCTGCCCTAAACGTGTAGTTAGTAAAAAAACCTTGGTTTTTAAAATTGGTAAGGGTAAAATCAATGCCGGTGTAGGGCCTTTTAACCTGCTGCGTTTTTGTCCAACCCTGTATCAATGATACGGTAAAGCCTTCGGGTACATCTTCGTTTCGGCCAAAGCCGTAAATAAAATTAGTTTTGTAAAATACCTGCTTAAAAATATTTACCGATGCCAGTATGCCCATTTGATTACTGAAACGATAATCGAATTTTGTTTTATTAATTTGAGGTATAGCTGAAAATCGTTGAATAAATGAACGCAGGGCTGCAAACTTGTGTACCCTAATTTCTTTATTTTCGTACAAAGATCTTTTACTGTCTAAACTGTATCCAAACCAGCCATCAATTGTATAATACCGGTATTTAAGATCGGATTGGTATAACGAATCGGAAGAGTACCCATTGTTGGTATCAAAATATGCAGCTTCTAAAGCTCCGGTGCTGGGTATATAGGGCGTTACCAGTGGTTTGGTAATGCGGCTGTAAAAAGTAGTTACTTCTCTTTTGCTGCTGCTAAAAGATGGGGCAAAATTGGAGAAACCCGTCGTCCAGTCTATAAAAGATCCGTTAATATTTCTTTTGGTTAGTTCTGCACTAAAATCCTGTACCGGTGTTCGGGCTTTATCATACAAAGCACTTATAAAAATGCGGTTAGCCGTACCCGCAACATTTTCATCCTGTAATTCTACTCTGCCCCTGGTGCGGTCGTCTATTTTTAATTTGCCCCCTAACGAAAAAACATCTTTGGCCAGCACTATCACATCTACGGAATCATTGCTATTTTCAGCAAATTCAACTAAAATCCTTGCATCCTGTATATAAGAGAGGTCACGCAAATAACGCAAGTTATCTGCAAATAAGTAAGGGGATAGTCTTACCCCTTCGCTAAAAAATAGATTATTATAAATCACTCTTTCCTGTGAGTTTTTATGAAAAGTGTTGGCCAGCCTAACGCCCAAATCTTTTTTTACAATGGTACTATCGTAAATATTACTTTCAAAACCAAGGCGCACCAGCTGGATAGAGCGAATGATTTTACCACGATACATTAAAAATTGGTTCTCCACCTTTTGTGGTGCTTCATCAATGGGAGTAGTAGAAATGCTTTTACCAAGGCGGCCAAGCAACCCCTTTTTCTTTGCCAAAAAAAAAGTATCAGGTAATGGTACAGCATTTTGTTGTGCTATAACGGTATTGCCTGCAGCAAAAATTAAAATTGCCAGCAAAAAAAAAGGTACGAATTTGTACATGCAGCAAAAGCAATTAAAAATTTATTTAAGTGCACTAAAGGTATTGATTTTGAAAGAAATGGAACCGAAACTGTGTTTTGAAAATTGTTTTTATGCAGAAATATGTAAATGTTGTAAATAAAAGGGCATTGTTATTGATTAAATGATATTGAAGCCTGGCTGGTTTATAAAATTTGAAGCAAAAAAAAAGGGACCAGGATAAAAATCCAGTCCCGTTTAAATCCAATATCCTATGAAAAACCAAGTGTTAGACGCACAACAACCGCTTTTTGTTGCAAATGAATTGTTAATAAAGCAAAATATTTTATGGTATGCAAAATAATGATATTATGAAAGGCTGAAAAAATTGAGTATTTTGTAAAGCATCACTGATATGGTATTTGCAAATTTGTATAACCAACCTATTCTTTTATTTTTAAAAATAAATTTTATGAAAAACACCTTCATCATACTAAGCATAATGGCTTTGCTGATAGCCATGCGCAGCACTTCCTGCAAAAAAGAAAATGTAACTTTAACCAATGCGGTAATTACAGGGTTTGATAACAGAGCATGCCCCTGCTGCGGTGGGTTTATGATAAATTTTGACGGAGAAACGGAACCTTATAAAGGCAATTTCTTTTTAATAGATAATACCGCGGCGGAATTAAAAATTGCTGCAACCGAAAATTTTCCCATCAATGTAAAAGTTGATACTGCAAAAAGCAGCATGACCTGCGGAAATAACTTTGTGCATATCGTTAAATTAGAAAGAAGGTAGTAAAACTTTCAGTTGGCATTACAATCCAAACAAACCTTCATTAAGCAATTGCAGGGTTTGATCTTTATAATTACGGGCAATTAATAAAGATACATTGTGTTTGCTGCCGCCATAACTTACCATACGCACCGGTATCGGTTCAATGGCATCAAACAATTTTTTCATCACATCTTTTGTTTCGGCAATTTCGTTACCTACTATTGAAACAATGGTATGATTAGTATCAATTTCAACCGTTCCAAATGGTTCCAGTTCTTTAATAATATCGGGTAGGTTTACATCATTATCAATGGTTACAGAAACAGCCACTTCACTGGTAGTGATCATATCAATAGAAGTGCGGTATTTTTCAAACACTTCAAAAACTTTACGCAAAAAACCATACGCTAAAAGCATGCGGCTGCTTTTTACACGTATTGCCGTAATGCCATCTTTTGCCGCCACAGCTTTTACACCCACACTGCCCGCTTTTTCTGCAATAAGCGTTCCTTTTGCAGCAGGCTCCATGGTGTTTAATAATTTAACCGGCACATTATAATATTGCGCAGGCCAAATGCTGGCAGGATGCAAAATTTTTGCACCAAAATAAGCCAGCTCTGCCGCTTCTTCAAAACTCAGTTGCTCAATGGCAAAAGTTTTATTTACAATGCGTGGATCGTTGTTGTGCATGCCGTCAATATCTGTCCATATTTCGCAAACGGTGGCATTAATTGCTGCGGCAATTAATGAGGCACTGTAATCGCTGCCGCCTCTTTTTAAATTGTCCACCTCTCCTTTTGCATTGCGGCAAATATATCCCTGGGTAATAAAAATAGTTTTTTCATTATTCTGTTTCAGTAATTGCGCCAGCTTAACTTTTATGGCACCAATCTGCGGCTCATCGTAAGCGTCAATCGTCATAAATTCCAGCGCAGGCAATAAAGCATGATCAACTTTTTGCTCGGTTAAATAAATAGAAAACAATTTAGTGCTCAGCAATTCGCCCTGCGCCAAAATATCTTTATTTAAAGATTCACTGAAAGATATTCTTAAGATGATGTATAAAAATTCAAAATGCTCCTGCAATACTTTTGATGCAGCTTCCAAACACTCAGGCGTTTTTAATAACTGCCCGATAAAATCTTTATAATGATTTTCCAGTTTTTCTATCAGCTGTTTTGCTTCGGCTTTATTATTGGTGGCCATGGCATTGCTGATTTCTACCAAATTGTTAGTAGTGCCGCTTAAGGCAGACAGCACCACAATTTTACTTTCTTCATCTGCAGTTATAAGTTGCATTACCTGTTGCATTCTTTCCGGCTTACCCACGCTGGTGCCACCAAATTTCATTATTTTCATAATTGCCGCTTACTGCAAACTGCAGTGTGTTTATTGTGATAAATGATTTTTTGCAAAAGTATTTTATGTTCAGGTGTATTCCAAATGCGATTGAATAAATTGTTAAAACTAAAAGATTAACCATATAATCAGTCAATACCGCTGTTACAAATATGTTATTATGGAAAAAAAAATATTATCTATCTATACATTTATGAAACAATTTAATTATGAGAAAGCTAACCTGCATTTTAATTGCTTTAATTGCCAGTTCATTGTGTTATTCTCAATTAGCAGGTAAGGAGAGACAACAACCCATACGCATTGCTAATTATGCAGAAAGAAACAAAAATTGCGAAGTACTTTACATATCTACATCTTATTCAAAATTTGATTATCAACAGCCAGGTGAAATAAACTTTTTAAACAACGTAACTATTCTCGCCATTGATCTTGTATACACAGATTTCCCTGCCGGTCATGCTTTTCATTCATTAAACAGAAATAGATTTTTAAAACTTGAAGCAATATTAGCAGGTGTAAATTTAAAGAATGTACCAGTCACGCTTTACAGACAAACCAAAGCAAAAACAAAACAAGAAGCAGAAAAAGATTTTCACGGCTTTGCCATTTACTACAAAAAAAATATTCCCTCAACCGCCATGGCTGTAATAACTGACTCAACAGTTATTTTACCAAAAGACAGTGTTGATACAGACCGTGTAATATCTGAAAGCAGTAAGGACTCCACTCCTCCACAAGTTTTTATGACGGACGATGAATTTATAAAAAAATTAACCGATGCAGATTTTAATCCTGATACACTTTCTAAAATAAAGGATGCTTTTCTGAAGATTATTGATTCAGTAAACACAACTTATTTTTTATGTTATAACAAATCAATGGAAGATAGTTTTAAATTAAACAAATTATTAAAAGTAAAAGTATATACTAAAGAGGTTATGGTTGAAAGTGGAAAGATTACGAAAAGTGATCTAAAATTTTACAAAAATTGTGAGAAATTTCTTCACATTACCAGTAAGGTTCCTGTATATAATCCACTGGCACGTTTTTATACTTTAGATTCAGTTGTAGAAAAAGTACTAACCAGGAACAAATGGAAAAGTATGATGGTATGTGCGGATGTTACCGGAAGCATGTCACCCTATGTGCTGCAATTATTAGTATGGCTAAAATTAAATTCCAATAATCAATCGCTTAAATATTTTGTAGCTTTTAATGATGGTGATGATAAGCAAGACAAGAAGAAAAAGATTGGAAAAACAGGGGGGATTTATTCTACTCCCTCATGGCATTACAAGGATGTAGCTAACACGGTATATACTGGTGTTAAAAACGGAAATGGAGGAGACGCACCCGAAAATGATATTGAAGCATTATTGTTTGGCCAGAATTATTGTAATAATTGCAGCAACTTTATTCTTATTGCAGATAACAATGCTCCGGTTAAAGACATAATGTTGTTACATAAAATAAATAAGCCTATAAAAGTAATTTTATGCGGTGTCAGCAGTTTTATAAATACTAATTATTTGAATATTGCACGAAAAACAGGTGGTTCTATTCACACCATTGAAACTGATATCACCCATCTTGCATTAATGAAAGAAGGAGAAATATTTGAATTTAATGGAAGGGAGTACAAAATTAAAGGAGGTAGCTTTTTTGACATTACTGTTACAAAAACTAATTTATAATTTCCCAAATTCAATTTCAAACTTTTCTCCCAACATTTTCAAATCCTCCACCACGGCGTTTACCAACGGAATGCCTTCTTCCATTCTTATTGCTTCCATTTCTCTTTCCGGATCACCTGGTATAATGACTTTCTCTTCGCCTTTAATGGTTTTTGCCTGCCTGAAACGTGTTATCCAGTTATCCATGTGTTGCTTAAATTCATCGGCTGTTCTAAAAGCATCAATACGCATAGCGCCAAAAAAATGTCCAATTCCTTCGCCGGGTAAATTTTCGGGCATGGGCACATAAGCCGGAAATGGCGGCACCCATGGCCCATAATTGGCGCCGCTTAATACAGCAGAAAAAATATCTACAATGGCACCTAATGCATAACCCTTATGGCTGCTGTGCTCCCTGTCGCCACCTAACGGTAATAAGGAGCCGCCGTTTTTTAATTCGTTGGCATTAGTACTTGGCGCTCCATCTTTTGTTTGTATCCACCCTGATGGTGCTGCCGCATTTTTTCTTTGTAAGATTTCTAATTTTCCGTTTGCAGCAGTAGTTGTTGCAAAGTCTGCAACAAATGCCGGATGTTTACCTGCCGGTATCGCTACAGCAATTGGGTTTGTACCCAGCATTCTTTCTACCGAAAATGTTGGGGCAACTAATGCGCTGGCATTCGTCATGGCAATACCAATCATATCATACGGCAAGGCCATCATGGCGTGGTAACCCGCAATGCCAAAATGATTGCTGTTTTTTACACTCACCCAACCTGTGCCACATGTTGCCGCTTTATCAATGGCTACCTGCATGGCATAAGGCGCCACTACCAAACCTAAACCTGCATCACCATCCACCACAGCAGTAGATGGTGTTTGATGTATAATTTTTATTTGCGGCGTTGCATTCACCCTTTGCACCTGCCACAAACGCACATATCCCGTTAGCCGTGCAATACCATGGCTGTCGATACCCCGTAAATCGGCCGACAGCAAGGCTTTGGTGGCAGTAGCAGCATCTGCCTCACTGCATCCCATCTTTATAAAAATACTGTTGCAAAAAGATTGGAGCTGCCGGTAAGTATACAATTTATCCATGCCGCAAAAATAACTGAAATAGTTTTTTAGCAATCATCTATAACAGACTAATAAAAAAATGCCGCACTAATTACAGAACGGCATTTTGCCCCGGTTAAAATATATCCTTTCAATAAAACTTAATCATTTTCATCGTCCATCAATTTTTCATTTTGTGCTTTGCGCATTTTTTTCATTGCTGCTTTTTGTTCTTCATTCAATATATCCATAGTATTTTTTGCCTGCTCTCTTTTTAGGTCTTTTAGTTTTGTTTCTCTTTGGGCAGGTGATAAGGTTTCGTCATTATCAATGGCTTCTTTTTGTTGTTTAGCCATTTGCCGTATTGCTTTAAGTTTAGATTTTTGAATTTTGGAAAGGTTAAGTTCTTTGAGCATTTGTTTTTTCTGCTGGTTGGGTTTGCCAGTTACGCTGGTAACTGAATCGGCTGCAGTTGTTGGCGGATTATTTTTTTTCCGTTGTGTTTGTGCATTAGCAAATAAAACATTTGCTGTCATTAATAAAATCAAACTGAATATTTTCATCATTATTTTTTTTTTGGTTGGATGAAAAACAGGGAGTTAAGTTTAATGCTGGTAAAAAAAATATTTTTCGTAATAATTTATTCATAACTTACATAACGCAATCTTCTTCCTTATTTTTATTAAAACTACCTACCATGAATTTACTACACAACTACACAACTACACAACTAATCATCAACGCTTTTTCATTTTAATTTTTTCGGTTATGCTCTTTACTTTAGCTGGCTGTAAAAAAGAAAAATCTGCTGCTTTAAGTGCATCAGAAGACAAAATTGAAATAATGGCCGGTGCTCCAAATGCTTTGGGGGGAAGTGCCGCTTATTGTATAGAAGATGAAGAAAATGTATTGGCTTACGACAGTATTTTAAACCAAACGATTCTTGGCAGCAAGCTTATTGGTTTACCTTATTCTGTAGCCGTTATGCAGCAAGCTGCCCAACAAATTTTAGGCAGTAGCGCCGGTGTTGGTGTAAACGGTTGGTACATGCGTTTTAAACCAACCGATGCCGATCAGTTAGCTGCTTTAGAAGATAACGATATTGATTTGTTTGATTACCCACTGGATTATGAGGTAACGCAGGAAGGAGATTATTATGATGATGGTGTAACACCAGCAGAAACTATTCCCTGGCTGTATGCTGTGGTGCCGGTAAATTTTATTACACCAGCAGGTATTACTAACGAATTACTGCAGCAAATTCATGTACCCGCAGATTACAGGGTAGAAAAAAGGGCTTTTGAAAATACCGGAAATTATGTAGATGATGCAGGATGTTTTAGTACAAATACTGTAAACCCCTGCCCCGACCCCTGTTACGCTCAATGCCCGGATTACGATCCGGGAAATTGTCCGGGCGGCGGCGGTGGAGGCGGCACCACCCTGAATCCCAGAGTACCAAACGGCAGGATAACTGTAACAGATGATATACTTAATAGTAATGTACCTGTACGGAAAGCCAGAGTGGTAGCAAAACGATTTTTAAAAATAGAAAGAACTTTTACCAATGATTTAGGCCAGTACCAGTTTACAAAAAGCTTTAGGAATAAAGTGAAACTGAATGTTAAGTTTAAAAATAATGATGCTATTATTAAAGGGTTAAAAGGCATAAGATTTTATCAAATGCTTTTCCCCATTAAAAAAAATATAGGTACTTACAGGGGTAACCTTAATAATATAATTCACAATATTGAAGTTAACAGTACTGTAAGAAGCCGTGGCGCAAAACTTTGGGCTGCAGCTACGTCACTTAATAGTGTGCAGGAGTACATGGGCTTTGCCACAGCACTAAGCACAGGTTTACCACCACAAAAAATGAGGATAGTAATAATGCCTGGTGAAAGTGTAACAGGTGCTACGCCAATGTATGCAAAAAGATTTGTTCCAGAGCTAGGTCCTAATTTTGTAAAGCACGTTATTTTGGGTGTAAGATACCCGGCTGCTGAAATTGTAAATGGCATAATTAACTATTTTAAAAGCAGGGTTGATATGTTTTGCGGTTATAATAACAATGGAGTTACCAGAAATTCTGCCCAACTATGTGAAGAATTTTATCATGAACTTACCCATGCCGCACATTATAATAAAGTAGGGAATGCCTGGTATAGTGAGTTTGCTATAGCGGAGTTTGGCGAAATATTTTTAAACTTTTTAACACCCGGTGAAAAACCGTATGGAGATGGAACTGGCGGCAGGGCTGGCTATGTTGGGTTGGGTGAAAGCTGGGCGTATCATATGGGGCATGTTATGACAGATATAAAATATGGGGGTATAAATATGTTTGTTTTTGAGCAGGGATTTGCTTATCAAAACAATAACATTCACAATATAGTAAATAACACAATTGTATTTCCAGCAGTTGCATCTACAGGGCTTAATGCACATTTGAATTTATTGGAAGACTTTAGCCCACTAAGGACTAATGACCCGTTTGCATGGATTCCACAAGGGTTGTTTTATGATTTGGTGGATAATAGGAATGATGAATTACAAAACCCTCAAAGAATACCTTTAAACGATGGTGTATCCAGCTATACTATTCAGGAATTATTTAACGCAATAGATGATGACATAACAACTATTCCAGCATACCGTATCAGACTGTTACAAGAAAATTCAAATAGGGATGCAGCCGGAGTAACAACAATTTTTAACTTTTACAATTTTTAACCTTATGAAATATCAAATAAGTCTTTTGCTTATGCTGGCATTTCTGGTGCAGCAAAGCAGTTGTAATAAAAACTGTGTGGAAACTGCTTATGGTTTTCAATTACCAATTAAAGCATATCCTAATTTAGATAGCATTAATACTGGTGATACGCTATGGCTTGAGATAAATGAGCCAACTACACTACAAAACACATCGGGTAGCATGATAGACTATAGCGGAGTGGTAAATTTAGGGAGTGTTATAGCTTTTCAAAAGATAGATTCGGTAAATAAAACTTATATCCAAAGTGTCGAAAAATTTAATTACTTATTAGAAACCGGCAATGTAGTAAATCGTACTAATCTGTATATCGAATACAACTTTGCTGAAATCAATGCGCAATTTCGTTTCAAACTTGGAATTATTCCAAAAGAGAAAGGCGTATACTTACTTAATGTTGGCAGTTCATATAATACTTACAGAAAAAATGATAAATGTACCAAAGCAAACTTCATAATAAATTTTAAAGAAACTATTTCACATGATTATTACGTAAGGCTGGTAAACCCAAGTGCTCCAATAAATATCCCTGTCACAAATAACTACTTTTTTAAAGTAAAATAATTTTAAGAATACTTAATTCAGATGCAGCAAAACATTCAACTGCTTCATCTTTTATTTTTAATAACAAAGGTAAAATGATTAATTCGAAGCACTTATTTTACATTCAGGCAGGGTGCCGCATCTTATGTTTAATTCAAACTGAAGTTAATCTGAATTAAAAATCAATTTTAAAAAAATGGATAAAATTCCAAAGTGTGACAAATATTGCTTTCTATTTTGCTTGCTTTTTATTTTAAGTAGCTGCGACCCCTGCGTAGACAATCGATTGTGTGCAGATGTTTTTAGCTTTAAGATAATAGACAAAATAAGTAAACAAGATGTAGTATTTGGTCCAGCCAAAATTTATAGCACCGACTCCGTATATCTTACTACAAAATTGCCCGGATATTCTGGTTCAATGTCTTTCTATGATTCGTCAAATAAAAGGTTTCAATCAAGGCTTTATTACCCATCTGATACCTTTTTTTTAAGGATGTCGTTTGCAGACAATGATACGATTATTGTAAACTACGAATATATAAAATCAAAATGTTGCGAATACTCTCTCAGCGGATACGGTCAAATTAAACATATGCAATACAATGGTACAATGGCTGCTAAATTGGGTGAGAATTATATTTTTGAGAAATAGCTTTTTCTATAAAAAGTAAACTACAATTTTGCAGTTTGCTTTTTCTAAAATTAAAATAATCTATGAAATTAATCATCCTGCTAGCATTTAGCTTCTTCTTTTTTACTGCATCTTTTGCAAGCAATAATTTTTTAAGAGATACATGCTGCTGTATTCCGGCCTTTCTTTGTTGAGTTTTGCAGCCTTTGCTTATTTTGAAAACAGTCCATCTTCTGCTTAAAGTTTTTTTATTTTACTGCTGCCCTTGTTGGCTGCAGGTTATGTTTTTGGTATCTACATTCTTATTAACGTATTCAATTATTTTAGGTACACCCCAAAAAGGCTACAAAACCTTATAGCAGATTATAATTCTGGTAACCCTCCTTCAAAAAAATTAAAGCGGGTATTAAAAAAGGTAAAAAAGGGAAATCGAAAACCCCATCTTTTCAGACGGGGTTAACAACGATTGCATTCCGCAAAAAAAAGGCGGAACTGATTTGCTTGCCAGCTTTATATAAAGTCCTCCCTTTTTTGGGGGGTTATTTCAGGAGGGGCTTATCTTAAGAAAAGTATTTCCCTGTATTTTGGTAATAACCAAAGTGTATCATCTACCAGTAACTCCAGTTTATCTACGTGGTAACGGATGGTATCAAAATATTTTCCTTTTACATTTTCGCAATATGCAATGGCTTTCTCTCTTGAATTTGTTAATTCATTGGCCTTTTTTCTTTCTTCAATCATCTTCTCTACGCTGTCGCTCATAATGCTTAAGTGATTATTCACCGCTTCCAGAATTTGCTTTTGGTTAGCATAAGATTCTTCTTTTAAACCAGCGTCTTTTAACCCTTTAATATTTGCGGCCAGTATATTCTGGTATTTAATAGTGCTGGGCAAAATAAAAGTGGTAGCCAGTTCACCCATAACCCTTGCTTCAATCTGTACTTTCTTTACATAATCTTCCAGCATAATTTCGTGGCGGGCTTCCAGCTCTGCATGATTGTAAATATCATTGCTGGCAAAAAGTTTTTTAGATTTTTCGGTGATGTAAGCATCTAAAGCTTCCGGCGTGGTTTTAATATTGGGCAAGCCACGTTTTTCAGCTTCTTTAGCCCATGCTTCGCTGTAACCATCACCTTCAAAACAAACTTTTTTACTGGCCACTACATACTTTTGTAATACCTGCATTATGGCTACTTCTTTCTTCTCTCCTTTTTCAATCAATACATCTACATCTGTTTTAAAATTCTTTAAAGTTTCGGCAACAATGGTGTTCAACACCGTCATATTGTTGGCGCAGTTTGCAGATGAACCTACGGCACGGAATTCAAATTTATTTCCTGTAAATGCAAAAGGCGATGTTCTGTTTCTGTCGGTATTATCCAGCATCAGTTCCGGAATACTTTTATGAATATCCAGTTTCAGCATGGCTTCGTCCTGCTCATCAAACTTACCACCAACACGGGTTTCTACCTGCTTCAATACTTCGGTTAAATATTTACCAATAAAGGCAGAGATGATTGCAGGCGGCGCTTCGTTTGCACCAAGGCGGTGATCGTTTCCGGCACTTGCAATTGAGGCCCTTAAAAGATCCGCATAATCATGTACCGCTTTAATGGTGTTAACAAAAAAGGTTAAAAACATTAAATTAGTTTTTGGCGTTTTACCAGGCGCTAATAAATTAACACCGGTATCGGTAGCCATACTCCAGTTATTGTGTTTACCACTTCCGTTAATGCCGGCAAAAGGTTTTTCGTGCAACAATACTTTTAAGTTGTGGCGCTTGGCAACCCTTGTCATAATATCCATCAACAGCGTGTTGTGATCAACAGCAATATTTACTTCTTCAAAAATAGGTGCACATTCAAACTGTGCCGGTGCTACTTCGTTATGCCTGGTGCGTAAAGGAATTCCCAGTTTGTAAGATTCGTTTTCAAAATCTCTCATAAAAGCGTACACACGTTCTGGTATAGTGCCAAAATAATGATCTTCCAGCTGCTGGCCTTTGGCGGGTGAATGGCCAAAAACGGTTCTGCCTGATAAAACTAAATCGGGGCGGGCATTTGCCAAACCTGCATCAACCACAAAATATTCCTGCTCCCAACCCAGTGTTGGTGTTACTTTAGTTACGTTTTTATCAAAATACTGGCATACATCTACTGCCGCTTTATCCAGTGCAACCAATGCTTTTAATAAGGGCGTTTTTGCATCTAACGATTCGCCGGTATAAGAAACAAAAATGGTAGGGATGCATAAAGTTTTGCCCTGGCCAATTTCCATAATAAATGCTGGAGAAGAAGGATCCCAGGCGGTATAACCACGGGCTTCAAAAGTTGCCCTTAATCCGCCGCTGGGGAAGGATGAGGCATCCGGCTCCTGTTGTATTAATGCGCCGCCATCAAATTCTTCAATGGGTGTACCATCGCCTTTTAATGTAAAAAAAGAATCATGTTTTTCGGCTGATAAACCGGTAAGCGGTTGAAACCAATGGGTAAAATGCGTTACGCCTTTACTCTCGGCCCATGCCCGTACGCCGTTTGCAATTTGACTGCCCATATTACGGTCAATCTTTTTACCACTTTTAACCGAACCGGTTAAGCTTTTATACGCCTCATCACTTAAAAACTGGCGGGCTACTTTTGAGGTGAAAACATTTTCGTTAAAAATTGCTGTAATTTTTGTTGAGCCTGCAACAGCAACTTCTGTGGGATTGTTGGTTAAATTTTTTAACGCATTTGACCGTAAAGATTCCATGTTTTGTAATTTTAACTGCAAAAAAACATCAAAATCTTTTATAAAACAATTTTTTTATTGTTTATTCTGTAAAAATATTGGCAAATGTGGATAAAAGTAAAATATTTATTTAAATTTTAATTTAACTAGATTCAACACTTTATTCCAATCGGTTGAACAGATAATTGGGGTTATTAAAAATGGAAGGTACACACTCCGGTATCGTATAATTGAGCCCAGGTTGGGCATAATATAACCTATAAATAAAAACATGGTCAGGGTGAAAAATATACCGAAAAGAATAAAGGGTTCAGCTTGCCCGGGCTCTTTTTTAATCCTGAAAAAAAGAAAGAGTATAAAAATGAGCTGGTAGCACAACAACTCTATATTAATGGGCAGCAAACTTTTTGCCGGCAACTCATATATATAAGGCCTTAGTAAAAGGTGGTTGTAAGCCTGAGGTGCGTTATATAAAAAACTTTTAAAGTTAGGATACAGTGTATCTGAATGTATTTGTGTAGCGGCAATGGGCAGTGTAAAAAAATCGGCCTGCTTTTGTGTTACAGTTTTTAGGGGGTTAATGGAAGGCACAATGCTATTAAAATTAAAAAATACCAACCCTAAAATAATATAACCGGCAATAAAACTTTTTAATGGTGGCCATTTAAACTTTGCAACCATAATCCAAATTACCAGCGCCGGTAAAATATTCAGCAGCACATAACTTCTTATTAAAAAAAGCATTATTAATGCTGTAATGATAACCAGCCATTTTTTGATTGTAAATTTATTTTGTTGTAAAGCAGTAAAAACCGCATAACAAAGCAAACCCATTGTGGTAAAAATAATACCATCTTTTTGTACACCTGAAGTGAAGTACAGCATTGACGGTAACAGGAAACAACAAATGATTACGGCCACCTGCTGCTTTTTATAAATTTGAATAAATACCCTGTAAAAAGCAACATGACCTAAAAAACAGAAAAAATTAAAAAACAAACTGTTTATATAATAATTGCCGCGGCTGAAAATATTGCATATGGAAAGAAATTTTATAATGATATTATTGCGCAGGTCGTTCCAGAAGGATTGAAAAGAATCGAACATGCCGCCATAGCCCTGCGAATACTGCGATTTAAAAATGTTGGTAAAGTATTCCCGTGGATCGTTCCATAATAATTGATTCTCCTTCCACCCTTCCCGGTTTACATCCCAATAATCGTTTCCGGTATTATATAAGTTGTACGAGATCCACCCAATGGCAAGGCCGGCAATTATTTTGGCTAAAAAAAGAAAGAGAATAACTTTCTTATCTAGGCCTGAATTTTTAACAAACCACACTTTAGTAATCAGCCAGCAAACTATGCACAGGTAAAACGTAAAAAGAATATAATCCAAAGCAGTTAAATTTTTTCGAGGTGGGAAGATAGTTAAAACCTATGAGGTTTATACTCTCTGCTCAACATTGAAAATACATTATTAAACCTCACAGGTTTATCGATAATGTGAGAAGCTTGATAAAAACCTGTGAGGTTTATACAGACATCTCAACATTGAAAATACATTACCAAACCTCACAGGTTTATCGATAATGTGAGAAGCTTTGATAAAAACCTGTGAGGTTTATACAGACATCTCAACATTAAAAATACATTACCAAACCTCACAGGTTTATGGATAATGTGAGAAGATAGTTAAAATAATTCCTTTGCATCTATCTTAATAAAGTTTTACGGTGTTACCTTTGGCTTTTCTAACTTCTTCTTCAAACTATTTATGGAAATAACTGTAAAAACTGCCGAACAATTACGCATTACGCCAGACGAATTTGAATTGATACAACAAAAACTAGGACGTACACCAAATTTTACCGAGCTCTGTTGTTTCAGCGCCATGTGGAGTGAGCATTGCAGTTATAAAAACTCTATTAAATGGTTAAAAACTTTGCCACGTGATGGTAAAAAAATGCTGGTAAAGGCCGGCGAAGAAAATGCAGGCCTGATGGATATTGGTGATGGTTATGGTGTAGTTTTTAAAATTGAAAGTCATAATCACCCAAGCGCCATTGAACCTTTTCAGGGCGCTGCAACAGGTGTGGGTGGTATTAACCGCGATATTTTTACAATGGGTGCAAGGCCCATTGCCTCATTAAACAGTTTACGTTTTGGAAATTTAAAAGATGCAAAAACACAGCATTTACTTGCTGGTGTGGTGCATGGCATTGGCCATTACGGTAATTGTTTTGGGGTACCTACTGTTGGTGGCGAAATTTATTTTGAAGAATGTTATTATACCAACCCATTGGTAAATGCAATGAGTGTAGGCATTTTAAAAAATGGCGAAACTATTTCTGCAACATCCGGTAATGTAAAAGGCAACCCCGTATTTTTTGTAGGCAGTGCAACTGGTAAAGATGGAATTGGCGGTGCAAGTTTTGCAAGTGCAGATATTACAGCAGACAGTGCCGAAGATTTGCCTGCTGTACAGGTAGGTGATCCGTTTCAGGAAAAAAAATTATTAGAAGCCTGTTTAGAACTGATGACAACCGGCGCCGTTATAGGCATGCAGGATATGGGTGCCGCAGGAATTATTTGCAGCACCAGCGAAATGAGTGCAAAAGGCGAAGCAGGAATGAGGATTGATTTAGATAAAGTACCTACCCGCCAAAAAGATATGAAGGCATGGGAACTTTTACTAAGCGAAAGCCAGGAAAGAATGTTGCTGGTGGCCCAAAAAGGAAAAGAACAATTGATAATTGATGTTTTTGAAAAATGGGATTTACCCTGCAGCGAAATTGGTGAAGTTACCAATGATGGCATGCTTAATTTTTATATGCACGGCAATTTAGAAGCAACATTGCCAGCTTATGAATTAGTGTTAGGCGGTGGCGCACCACAAAACGACAGACCATACACCGAACCAAAATATTTTGAGAAAATAAAAGCTTTTAATGCTGATACAATTGCGGTTCCAAAAAATTTAAAACCGGTTGCGGAGCAATTAATTCAAATACCAAACATTGCCAGTAAGAGATGGATATATGAGCAATATGACAGTATGGTAGGCGCAGGCAATGCCAGTACCAATGCCCCAAGCGATGCTGCAATTGTTTTAGCAAAACCTACTAATAAGGCATTGGCACTTACTACAGATTGTAATAGCCGTTATGTTTTTGCCGATCCGTATAAAGGTGCCATGATTGCTGTTGCCGAAGCTGCAAGAAATATTGTGTGCAGTGGCGGGCAGCCATTGGGTGTTACCAATTGCTTAAACTTTGGAAACCCGTACGATGCTGAAGTGTATTATCAATTTGTACATGCCATTAAAGGAATGGGTGAAGCCTGTATAAAATTTGATACGCCTGTTACCGGTGGCAATGTAAGTTTTTATAACCAGGGACCTGATGGTGCGGTATATCCAACACCGACAATTGGAATGGTGGGATTACTTGAGTCTCCCGCTGACAAAATGACTATGGATTTTAAACAGGAAGATGATGAAATATATTTGGTAGGTACACAGCGCAATGATATTAATTCATCTGAATATTTACATAAAATTTGTGGCGTTGAATTTTCGCCTGCACCCTATTTTGATTTGAATGAAGAATTTGAAGTGCAGCATGAAATAAAAAAAATGATCCATAAAAAATTAATTAATTCTGCACATGATGTAAGTGAAGGCGGATTATTTATTACATTGATAGAAAGTTGTTTTAACAGAAACCTTGGTTTTAAAGTTGTAACAACTGATATTGCAATTAGAAAAGATGCCTACTGGTTTGGCGAAGGCCAGAGCCGTGTGATGGTAACTGTTAGCAAAGAAAACAGGAATGATTTTATGATGTTGCTGGAGAAAATGGAAATGACGGTAACTTATTTAGGAACTGTTACCAGTGCCGCCGTTATAATTGATAACGAAAGTTGGGATGATGTGAGTGTGTGGAAAGAGCAATATGATAGTGCTATTAGTAATTTATTAGCCGGGCATGAGAGTGAGCATGCTTTAACATCTTTATAAATGATAACAACAAATTCCACCATAATCATCACCGGCGCTTACGGCTTTATCGGCAGCTGCATGGTTAGTTATTTAAACCAACAGGGTTTTGAAAATTTAATTTTAGTAGATGAGTTTAATGATGAGGAAAAAGAATTGAACCTGCTGCATAAAAAATATTTGGCAAAAGTTGAAAGAGAAAATTTATTCGACTGGTTACTTAAAGAAAAGCCTGAGGTTGATTTTGTTTTTCATTTGGGTGCCCGTACCGATACTGCCGAATTTGATTACCGCATCCATCAAAAATTAAACGTAGAATACTCACAGCATATTTGGAATTACTGCACCATTAATAATATTCCATTAGTGTACGCCTCATCGGCAGCTACTTATGGCGAAGGCGAATTTGGCTACGATGACAGTCATGATATTGTAGAGCAGCTGCTGCCTTTAAATCCTTACGGCATTAGTAAAAATGAATTTGATAAATGGGTATTGCATCAAAAAGATCATCCGCCATTTTGGGCGGGCTTAAAGTTTTTTAATGTTTACGGACCTAACGAATACCATAAAGCAAGAATGGCAAGTGTTATCTTTCATTCTTTTAACCAAATAAAACAAAACGGCAGCGTAAAATTATTCAGATCGCATAAGGATGGTTTTGAAGATGGGGAGCAACTGCGTGATTTTGTTTATGTAAAAGATGTGGTAAACGTTTGCTACTGGATGGCGCAGCAAACCTCACAGGTTTTTAAAACCTGTGAGGTTTTGCCCGGCCTGTACAACCTTGGCACCGGCACAGCCCGAAGTTTTAACGATTTGGTAAAAGCAACTTTTGCAGGGTTAGATCTTCCAGTACAAATAAATTTTATTGATATGCCCGAAGACATTCGTGATAAATACCAATATTTTACCGAAGCCCGGATGGATAAATTAATTGCCGCCGGATATTCTAAATCATTTTATACCTTAGAAGAAGGCGTTGATGATTATGTACGCAATTATTTAAATCAAAACTTATTTTATTAAAATGCGCATCGCAATTATTGGAGGTGGAAACTTAGGTACTGCCATTGCAGAAGGTTTATTAAAAAGTAAATTTTGCAAAGCGGCAGATATTTTTATCACCAAAAGAAATATAGAAACGTTAAAACCGTTGAAGGATAAAGGTATTAATGTTACCAGCAATAATAATGAAGCTGTAAAAAATTGCGATCTGGTGTTGCTTGCCGTTAAACCTTTTCAGGTAGCCGAAGTAATTGCAGGAATAAAAAAAGATTTAAATGCTAAGCAGGTGCTGGTGTCGGTGGTTACAGGTGTTGCCTTAAATGATTTGAATGAGATGGTAAATAAAAAAAACCCTGTTTTCAGGGCAATGCCCAATACCGCTATTGCTATACAGCAAAGCATGACCTGTATCAGTCATTCCAATGCAACACCCGGGCAGTTACAATTTGTAAAAAAACTTTTTGAAACATTAGGCAAGGTTACGGTAATAGATGATAAATTAATGGATGCTGCAACAGTGCTTGGTGCCTGCGGTACCGCTTATGCCATGCGTTACATACGTGCAAACATACAGGGCGGTATAGAAATTGGATTTGACAGTGTAACAGCAAATTTAATTGCGGCCCAAACTGTAAAAGGCGCAGCAGAATTGTTATTGCAAAAAGGTACGCACCCCGAGCAGGAGATTGATAAAGTCACTACGCCAAAAGGTTGTACCATTGCAGGGCTTAACGAAATGGAACACCAGGGTTTTAGTTCTTCATTAATAAAAGGCATTGCCACCAGCTATAATAAAATAGTAAAAGGATAAACCAAAAACCACAACTATATGCAAACCGATCTCTTAGAACAAAATTATTACCCGTTAAAATTTAAATTCAGAATTTCTACCCTGCACAACGATTTTACAGCAACAGATTCCATTGGCAATACCCGTGCTTATGTAAAACAAAAGTTGTTTAAATTTAAAGAGCATGTAAAAGTATTTGCAGATGATTCACAAACCGAATTGAAGTATGAAATTAAAGCCAGCAAGTGGCTCGATTTTAATTCCAGCTACGTGTTTACTGATCCATCGGGCAATAACATGGGCCGTGTGGTGCGTAAAGGCTGGCGCTCTTTATGGAAAGCCAGTTATTTAATTTTTGATGAAAAAGATCAGCAGGACCTCATCATCCAGGAAAAAAACGCCTGGGTAAAAGTGGGCGACAGCCTGTTAAGCGAAATACCTTTAGTTGGTTTGTTCAGTGGTTATTTCCTTAATCCAACATATACACTAACCCGGCCCGATGGTACTTTAGTTTGTACCTTTAAAAAAGACGCTTCTTTTTTAGGCCGCAATTTTACCTTACACCAGGATGCCAGTTTTGAAAAAGGTGAAGAAGAAAGAGTTTTGCTGGGTATGATGATGATGGTTTTATTGGAGAGAAGAAGAGGATAAAATTTTATACTTAGTAATAAAAATGGTTTGCAATTTTAAAATTGCAAACCAGTTTTGTGTAACATTATAAGTTATTAATAAATATTTCCTGTTTCCATATCTATTTGGTAAGGGAACCAAACTTTAATTTTATCCTTGGTCGTAACAGGCGTTGAATTATTTGCTTCTGCATTATTTATCTGAACAAAAAATTCAAATGTATTCCCAACACGAAATATTCTGTCGTTCCCGTATTTACCATATCTAAAAACTTCACCGTCAGAATATCCCCAGTAATTACTAATTAAATTCCCCTGATTGTCTGTTAAATACCTTTCAGCCTTAAAAATTTTATACCTCGTTTTTTCTTCTTTATAATCAACAATAGAAGGTTTATTATTTTTAAACTCTTCGAAACTTAAATAAATCCCTTTTTTAAAAGTTGTATCTTTTAAAACAATCAATTCATTTCTCCTCGCATTAAAATTCATTATTTCTTCAATTGTTTTGTTGGGCATTCTGTCAAACACATCTGCTTTTTTATCAAAATCATTAATTTCTAGCATGGCCTTTAGTAAAAACTTAAACTTGCCTAACCTTTTTTCATCAAATTCTTCATCAATAAACTGAGCCATCTCATCATTAACCTGCATCATTGTATCTATTCTTTTAACAGGTAAATAATGGCCGTCTTTTCCTAAGTAATATTCCCATTTACAATACAAGTTCGTTGCTGCATCAAGCCTGTTCGTCAACACAATACTCTTATCCCTAGAATAATCAACGCCAGAAATCCAAAAACGTTTCATCACAATTAATAACTCAAAGCCATTTTGTTTAAACGAATTTTTATAATAATCGTTATAATATTCTTGCAATGGCTTAACTATACCACCTTTAAATCTGATTTTTCTAAATACATTTCTTTTATCCTGAATAAGATTATTCACTGGAAAAAATCCAATTTTAGAAGTATCAAACCGGCTATCTATTATTCTTATAGAAGAAAAGGGAAATTTGATTTCTGATGGTGCAGTTCGTTGTGCAGTTAATTTCAATTCCTTAAAGTATAAACTTGCTGGGTTTATTGTTTCAATTTTTTGTGCAATTGAATAAATAGTTACATTTGAAAATAAAGCAAATAAAAGAAGTTGTATTTTCATAGTCTTATGTTATATTAGGCAATTAGTTTATAATTGAAAATAAGGTTTTTCTAACATAAAATTTATTTTTTTTCACAATCTTTCCCTCAAATTTCACTCACCCAAATAATCGCCCTATCTTTACACGACCTCTAGGATTTTTCTTCTATAAATCTCAA
>JAYURK010000120.1:0-12478 GCA_043756235.1 Ferruginibacter sp.
CACCGAAACTTTTATGCCCGTCCATTGCTCCACCGTTTCTCTTATGTTAAACGCCACCTGTTGCAAATCTTTTTCAGCAAACTCTTCTAAATTTAAAAACGCTTCATCAACAGAATATACTTCCACATTTTCTTTGCCTAAAAGTATCCGCAATGTTTCCATCACCCGCCAGCTTAAATCGCCATACAAATTATAGTTAGAAGAAAATGTTGCCACATCGTATTTTTCTATTAATGGTTTAGCTTTAAAATATGGCCCTGCCATTTCTACGCCTAACTTTTTTGCTTCATCAGTTCGGGATATAATGCACCCATCGTTATTGCTGAGTACAACAACAGGTTTAGTATCTAAGTGCGGCTTAAATAATCTTTCGCAACTGCAGTAAAAACTGTTACAATCAACTATTGCTTTCATATCTCTTTATAAATAAAAACTGTTTGTACAACCCCGACGGCGGCTATCAGCCCCGTCGGCGGTTGATTAGAGTGTTTCTGTTATCTGATAAACGCTGTCATTTCACCCAACCGCCGTCAGGGTTTGTCCCGATTATTTCGGGACTGACGGGGTTGAGACCGCCGTCATTCAATCACAAATTTTTTCATTTCCTCTTTTCCGTATCTCCCCTCATGCGTTTTTTTAAACACCGCACTTCCTCCAAACCAATCCAATACTTTTTGCGATGCTAAAAAACTGTTGTCGTTTTTTAAAATAGAATGATAAGACGAAAATTCCCAGTCTTTAAAATCTTTTACAAACCCATGGAGTTGTGCATTATAATGGCAATAGTAAATTAGAGAAGTGATATAACTTTCATCATCAACCAGCTTTCTTTCAAATGGCGATTCGAATAATGGCCCGGTGCGGTTGTGTGCTTTGTTAATAGATTGGGCATACGAATTAAAAAAGTGAGACAATTGTTTGGATGCATTCAGTTGTATCATGCCTTGTTTATTATGTTTGGGTTCTTGTACATTTTCTTTTACATACACCAATAAATGAAAATGATTTTTTAATAAAGCATAAGCAAATGTTTCAAACACATCCCCGCAGTAAGCAATGTATTGTTGAATAAAATAATAATAATTTCGCTGCTCTTTAAAAATATCTTCGCCATTTACGCCTCTGTTATAAATGTGAAAATACTGGCCTTCAATAAGTGGTTGTATGTACATAATTCCAATAATTTATTTTTAGGGTTACTAATAACCCCGACGGCGGCTTCAAGCCCCGTCGGCGGTTATATAGAGTGTATAAGTTAGTTAATCTCTTTCTCTCTGCCAACCGCCGTCAGGGTTTTCAACCGCTGACGGGGTTTAGCATCTCACGGGATTCTAAAATCCTTTAAGCCAATAAATAAAAATCATGGTGTATCTGGCATAACTCCATTATTTATTTTAGGGTTATGTAGATTGTATAAGTTAGCTAATTTCTTTCTCTCACCCAACCGCCGTCAGGGTTTTCAACCGCTGACGGGGTTTAGCAACTCACACATTTCTTATCACACACACCACCACTCCCCAAATTTTAAAATCACTAAACTCACTCACATCAATAGGCGAAAGTTTAGGCGTTTCGGGGACAAGCCTCAGCCGGTTGAGCGTTAACTCATACCGCCGTATCAGCATTTCGCCATCAATTACCGCAATAACTATTTTACCATTTTGTGGTTTAATGCTGCGGTCTACAATTACAATATCATCATTGTAAATACCGGCATTAATCATACTGCTGCCGCTCACCCTCATAAAAAAAGTAGCAGGTTTATTACGTATCAGTTGCTCGTTAAGGTCAATGCCCCGTTCCATATAATCATCAGCGGCGGCACCAAAGCCTGTGGCATTAGCGGTGGCTACATCCTGCTGGGTAAAACGTTTAGTACCGCCGTAACTGCTGCCAAAAAATTTTTCCACTTCCATAGTTTTAAATTTTAATTACCAAATTATTTAGTAAATTTATGCTAAATTAATTAGCTAACAAGTTTAGTAACAAAAAATAGTTTTTAACATGAAAAATTTAAGCAATACTATCCCCGGCTACGGGGTGTACCAATACCAGCTGGTACTGTTACCGCACGAGGAATTGCGCAATAAAATTATGGGGGTAAAAAAAGATTTTTATGAAAAGTACCAGGCCGAAACAGCCCGTTGGGCTAAGCCGCATGTAGTATTAGTAAACTTTATGCAGTACCAAATGCTGGAAGATAAAATTATCCATCATTTAAAAACTATTGCCATGGGTTTTCATCCCATAAAAATTGAATTAAAAGATTATGGCAGTTTTCCCAGCCATACTATTTATATCAACATCACCAGCAAATTGCCTGTACAAAGTTTGGTAAAACAAATACGTACCCAAACCCAGCGGCTGATGAAACTTAACGACGATAATAAACCGCATTTTATTATAGAACCACATATAACTATAGCCCGCCGTTTGTTACCCTGGCAATACGAAAAAGGTTGGTTAGCATACAGCCACAAACATTTCACCGGCAGGTTTATTGCCGATAGCATGCTTTTATTAAAACGTCCTGTAAATACTTTAAAATATGAAATAGCAAAACGATTTGAATTTGAAAATTTGCCGGTAGCAATTAAGCAGGGAGATTTGTTTGGTGCCTGAGGAGCCCCTGTGCCCTAAAGGGGAACTTAGGATGTTACTGCATTTGTAAATTGAAAGTCGTTAAAATTAAAATAGTCTTTTTGGGACGAACATTTTTTCTTTGTTCGACTTCATTGGTCTGGCCTAAGGCGAGACACTCTTGCACAGTAAATCTTTATTCAACGATTTAAACTAAAAATAGCTTTTATAAATTCAAACCGTATAAATAAAAATCTGCGTCATCTGCGAAATCAGCGGGCAAACAAAAAAGTAACAATCAAAATAACCTAACAAAAAAATTATGGAAAATCAATCTAAGTTCCCCTTTAGGGCAAAGGGGCTTCAACAAGACCACCACAAAGTATCCGCCGCATCACAAGAAGAATCCGTACAATACCTCGCCGGCCGTGGCGCTCAATTCAACACCAAAAACCGTTTTTTAAAAGACGAAAAAACACAGGAACACATTGAAGGCATCGACGATTGGGAAGCCAGCAATATACCCACGCAATACATAGAACAGCAAAGTAAAACCATTGTAAACAAAGTAGAAAGTAAAGATGTAGGCATGGGCTACAGCATGAACCCTTACGCCGGTTGTGAGCATGGCTGCATTTACTGCTATGCCCGTAATGTGCACGAATACTGGGATTACAGCGCCGGGCTGGATTTTGAACAAAAAATAATCATCAAAAAAAATGCACCGCAACTGCTGCGTAAATTTTTAATGCACCCCAAATGGGATGCAACACCTATCATGCTCAGCGGCAATACCGATTGCTACCAGCCTGCCGAACAAAAGTACCGCTTAACACGTGGGTTACTCGAAGTTTGTAATGAGTTTAATCAACCGGTTGGTATACTTACAAAAAACAGTTGGATATTAAAAGATAAAGATGTGCTGCAGGAAATGGCGAAAAAAGGTATTGTATCTGCCATGGTTTCCATCACCTCTTTTAATGAAGACTTGCGGCGCAGCATGGAACCACGAACTACCACGGCAAAACAAAAATTAAAAGTGATCAACGAACTCAGCAGCGCCGGTGTACGCATGGGCATTATGATGGGCCCGATGATACCCGGATTGAACGACCACGAAATGCAACGCATTATGAAAGCGGCGGCAGATAATGGTGCCACTTTTACAGCTTATACTTTTATCCGTTTAAATGGTGCCATTAAATTTTTATTTCACGATTGGTTGTATAAAAATTTTCCTAACCACGCCGATAAGGTATGGCATTTAATAGAGCAAAGCCACGACGGAAAAGTAAACGATACCCGCTGGGGCGTACGCATGCGTGGCGAGGGCAGCATTGCCGATATGGTGGCGCAAACCTATAAAAAATATGGCAAGCTGTATAATATGAATGCTGAAGAATGGCATCTGGATACAAGCAAGTTTAGAGTACCGGGTGGGCAAGGAAAATTATTTTAGTTATTAAAATAAAATGTATGAAGGGAATTACAAGAGAATATTTATTATACGTAATTAACGATTGTATGAAAATTACTATTCATTACCGCAGAAAAATTGCGGATAATTATTTTGCAAAAGAAATTACGGAAGTTACTGAAGAAGAGCTTATAGATTTTATTGCCACCATTCCTTACTTTACCATTGAACTTAAAGATTTTTTAATGGGTAACTTAACAGTGCAAACAATTATTATTAGCCAGCATTGGGAAAAAGATTTTGCAAGAAAAAGTATTACCTGGGCCACTAATCCAGCATGGACAGAAACTGATATGTCTTTTCTGGCAACAAGTTTTAAAAATGTGGTGATTGGAGATGCGTTGACGATGCCGTATTAGAATCTACAAGTTTTGAAAGCTTTGCAGATATGATTGTGCAGACCAATAAAAAATACGCCAGCCTTACAATATGAATGCCGAAGAATGGAATTTAGATACGAGTAAGTTTAGGGTGCCGGGCGGGCATGGGAATTTTTTTAAGGAAAATAAAATTTAAAACGGTTTCAACAGTCTGTTTAAGAGATTATATTTGCTAATAAACTTTTAGAGATGAGAATTGAAAAGTTGCGGATAAAAAACTTTAAAGTCTTTGCAGACGCAGAAATAAACGACTTACCCAATATGTGTGTTTTTTTAGGGGCAAATGGTGTTGGAAAATCAACTTTATTTGATGTTTTTGGTTTTTTAAGTGAGTCACTAAAAAATAATGTGAAATCTGCTATAAATAATAGAGGAGGGTTTAAAGAAGTTGTTTCTCGAAATCAGGAGGGTGATATCGAGTTTGAAGTTAAATTTAGAAATGAGCCACTTAATGGCAAAAAGCAACCGCTAATTACTTATAAATTAAAAATTGGGTTAAAAAATAATAATCCGATTATTAAAGAGGAAATACTGACTTATAGAAGAGGTAACAAAGGCTGGGGACGACCATGGAAGTTTCTTGATTTTAAAGAAGGGGTGGGTACCGCAATAAAAAATGAGGAGGATTATGGTACAGAGGGTGCAGAAGAATTAAGGGAAAGCCAAGTTCTAGACAGTCCTGATATTTTAGCGATTAAAGGATTAGGACAATTTAAAGGTTTTAAAGCAATATCTGATTTTAGAAAATTATTAGATAGCTGGTATATTGCTAATTTTCAAATACCCGATGCAAAAAAAAGTCAGGATATTGGTGTTAGCGACAGGCTTTCATCTACAGGCGATAATTTAGCTTTAGTTGCTGATTATATTTACGAAAACCATCCAGATATTTTCTCCAAAATTTTGGAAAAAATGAAAAAAAGAGTTCCTGGTATTACAAAAGTAGATGCTGAAAAAACAATTGATGGTCGAATTATTCTTAAGTTCCAAGATGGAAGTTTCAAAGATCCTTTCATTTCAAGATATGTTTCAGACGGGACGTTGAAAATGTTTGCGTATTTAGTTCTTCTCAACAATCCGGTTAAACATCCTTTGCTTTGTATTGAAGAACCTGAAAATTATTTACATCCAGAATTATTAAGAGAACTTGCAGAAGAATTTCGGGAATATGCCAATAGCGGCGGTCAAGTATTTATTTCTACACATTCACCGGATTTTGTGAATGCGTTAGATTTAGATGAACTGTTTTGGTTAACAAAAGAAAAAGGTTATACTATTATTAAACGGGCTAAAGACGATACGAAGGTTAAAGCTTTATACAAAGCCGGAGATTATTTAGGTCATTTATGGAATCAAAAATATTTTAAAGGAAGCGGCCCAAGATGATACTTGAAATTTTATTGGAAGAGCCATCAATGGAGAATTTTTTAAGGGAAGTATTGCCCAAAATACTTCCGCCTGCTTATGTTTTAGATAATAATTGTTTTCTCAGGCCTCATAACGGTAAGAGCGATTTAAAAAAATCTATACCCAATAAAATAAAAGTATTTTCAAATTATTATGAGCCAGCTAAAGTGATTATTATCCATGATCAAGATAGTAACGATTGTAAAAAATTAAAAAAGAGTTTAGTAGATTTATGCAAGAAGAATGGTAATTGCCCTGTATTAGTAAGAATTGCCTGTAAGGAATTAGAATCATGGTATTTAGGAGACATGGAAGCAGTTGAGAAAGTTTACCCAAAGTTTAAAGCAAAGAATTTTAAAAAAACGGCTAAATTTAGAAATCCAGATTTGCTTCAAGCTTCACAAGAATTAAAAATACTTATTCCAGAATTTCAAAAGGGTTTTGCCTCAAAAAATATTTCTAGGTTTATCTCTATAGAGAAAAATGCATCTCCAAGTTTTTCACAACTCATAACTGGGATTTCTAAATTTTTACAAACTTGAACTGTTTGATTCTTCGCCAAAAAATTATTAAAGCATGGCACAATCCTCAATAGAATGGACAGAAATGACCTGGAACCCAACAACAGGTTGTACGAAAATATCAGCAGGCTGTAAATATTGCTATGCCGAAGTAATGACACGCCGCTTAATGGCAATGGGCATTGATAAATATAAAGATGGCTTTGAAGTAAGAACTCATGAAGATTCATTAATGACTCCTTTTGAATGGAAAAAACCTAAAGTGGTATTTGTAAATTCTATGAGTGATTTATTTCATCCTGGTGTTCCGGTGGAGTTTATCAAAAAAGTATTTCATGTAATGAATAATACGCCGCAGCATACTTACCAGGTGCTTACAAAAAGAGCAGACAGATTATTTGAAATACATGAACAGTTAAGCTGGACGAATAATATCTGGATGGGTGTGTCAGTCGAAGATGAAAGAGTAACACATCGTATAGATTTTTTACGGCAAACAAATGCAGCAGTAAAATTTCTTTCCTGCGAACCTTTAATTGGTCCTTTAATGAATTTAAATTTATCAGGAATTGATTGGGTAATTGTTGGCGGCGAAAGTGGAAGAAAAGCAAGGCCGATGGAAGAATGGTGGGTGTGGGATATAAAACAACAATGCCAGGAACAGGAAATATTATTCTTTTTTAAACAATGGGGTGGCACCAATAAAAAGAAAGCTGGAAGAGAATTAGCAGGCAACACTTACAATGAAATGCCGGCAAGAGATATAGCTATAGTTAATTAAAATATTTTCATTCTCCGCTTAAATAAAAGTTCCCCAATGGTATGCCGCACAAGTGAGTCCCGAGGCAGCCCACAAAACCTTTCTCGGGATTTAAAATGACACAACAATGATGACATGGAATTCCACTGCTGGTAACAAAAATTCATCCTTGTAAATTTAAAGTCTCACTTTCAATTTACAAGGAAGCATAATTTGCAATCATCCGCTGCAATATCATAAAAAGCTGGTACTGCCTCACCATTTCCTTCTTAATTTTTCCTTCATCAACTTTATTTTTTTGCATAAACTAATAATTTGTTTAGCGTTATCCAGTATTGACAGTGAATTAACCAGCGCAGTAGTTTTCTTTATTTCTTCGGTATAAAATGCAGCCATGGTTTCAACAGAATCCCAATTGCAATGGGTGTCGGCAACTTCGCTAACGGTGTGCAGCAGTACGGCAGTAGTTTTTTTTGCAGCCATAATTGGTTTCATAATTTTTACTTTATGTGATAAGGGGTTGTTTGCCGGCAAAGCGTAAATGAAGTTGTAAAGTTGTACACTCAGGTATTATGAAACAAGCGCAGCAGTACGCAATATTTTAAGTAGTTGATGCTGTAAAAAAAGGTAGTTCTACGTATAATTTTTAACTGCAGCATTTTTACTTTTATCCTTATTTTAAAACTTACATAATATGCAACCATTTCAACTGCCAACTTCGGGTTTAAAGCTTTGTATACTTTTACTGCTGCTGGGTGCGCCATTTTTATTTAGTTGTAATAATAATGACGATGGCGTTTTTATTCCGGTGCCAAAAGATACTTCGGCGCTGGGGCGCATAGATCATTTTATTCCGCTGCAGCAAATAAAAGATTACCAGGCTGCTTTTAATAAAGAAAGAGATTCACTGCTGAAAATAAGGCCGGGTTTTAATATCCCTTTTAGCGAAGCTTTTAATAAACAGGCACTCATAGAAATTTTGCAAATTCCTGAATGTGTAGGCGTAAAAGTGCTGTATGGAATAAAACAAAATGGCGACAGCAATAGTATGCGCTTGATATTGGTAGGTGTAGACAGCCGCGGCAATAATTTGTATTTAAACAATGATGCTACCCGTAATAGTACGGTAAAAAAATCGCAGGCGGCAGATAGTGGAGCAGCCAAAACAACTACCGAAAATTCGGGTGATGATACCGGCGGTATAGAACAGGGCCAGTGCGACCCACCCTGTACGCATTATTAATATATTCATCCCGGCGCCACAAAAATAAATGAATAACGATATACAATTTTTACTAAGTCTTTCAATAGGTATTACGGTAGTAATTGGGGTAATAAGATATAAAGTTATAGACAGTACTTATTACCCTTTTTTTTACCTGGCCGGTATTTCTTTACTGGCAGAGGCGGGTAATTATTTTTTTACCAAAAAAGAAATGTACCCGGCTGTTACCACCACCATAAATATTTTTTGTTTAATTGAATTTATTTTTTACACCTGGCTTTTTCATTTGTGGGGCCTGTTTAATTTTAAATTAAAAAATTTTGTAGCCATAATTGTATCGTACAGCATGGTATGGATACTGCTGGTATTATTTGCCGGCAGCATTTTTAAACCGCTTTTTTACTTCCGCATTTTATATTCGCTTACTTTAATATTTTTTGCCGTTACTACTTTTAATAAATTTGTGATACAGGAAAGGGCTGCAATTTTTAAAAATCCAAAATTTTGGATAGTAGCCGGTGTCATTATATTTTTTTCATTTTACCTCTTAATACAATCTGCCAACCTTTCTTTATTTGGTGCTGCCACCAGTAAAGTTTTCAGGCGGGGGTTAACAGGTGTGGTAAGTTACTCAAACCTGATTGTTAATTTAATTTTTGCAATTGGCGCATTATGTATACCCAGGAAGAAGAATTTTACAAAGCTATTTTAATTGTTGCTGCATTGGTAGGCATCATCCTGTTATATTTTATTATAACGGCTGTAGGGTACCAGCGTAAAAGTATGCGCCTGCATAAAGATAAAATTCAGGCCGAAATTGATACGCTTGAAAACGAAAGAAGAAGAATAGCCTCTGACCTGCATGATGAGCTGGGCCCATTATTATCTGCTGTAAAATTACAGATCAATAATATTGAAACTGCAGGTGAGGCAGACCGGCAACTGGTAATTAAATCAAGTCAGCATATAGACAGTATCATTCATAAGTTGAGGGAGATTTCCAATAACCTTATGCCCAATACTTTGTTGCGTAAGGGTTTAAAAAACGCAATTGAAGAATTAACAGGCACCTATAAAAAAGCCAGCAAACTGGAAATAAGGTTTATGTGCGAAGCAGAGATGCGGCTCGATCAAAATAAAGAAATCAATTTATACCGTATTGTGCAGGAAGTGTTGCATAACACTATAAAACATTCTGGTGCTACTTTATTACTTATTCGTTTGCGTAAAGATGAAGATCGATTAATACTAGCCACCGCCGACAACGGAAAAGGGTTTGATTATTTTTTAAAATCAAAAGAGCTTAAAGGACTTGGGTTGCGTAACTTACAGAGCCGCACCGATGTGATGGGTGGAGAACTCACCTGCACCTCTCAACCCGGAAAAGGCGTTACGTATATTTTTGACATTCCTGTATAATAAAAAAAATGAACCCTGCTGCTATTAAAATTGTTATTGCCGACGATCATGAAATATTCAGAGATGGATTAAAACTGATGCTGCAAAAACAGTCCGATATTATTGTAGCCGGAGAAGCTGCAGATGGAAAGGAATTAATTGAGCTGGTAAAAAAAACCTTACCCGATGTAATAATTACAGATGTAAAAATGCCGCACCTGGATGGTGCTGCTGCTACAAAATATCTTACCGAACATTATCCCACTATTGGCATCATTGCATTAACCATGTTTGATGAAGAAGATTTAATTGTAGATATGCTGGAAGCTGGGGCAAAAGGATATCTTTTAAAAAATGCCGACAAAACCGAAATTATAGAAGCTGTGCATACTGTTGCCAATAACCAGCCCCATTACTGCCGCCTTACCTCTCATAAATTGGCCAGCATGGTAGCCAAAAGTAAATTCAACTGGCAATTAAAAAAAGAAAAGCCAGAGTTTAACGAACGGGAACAGGAAATCATCCGCTACATCTGTGAAGGATTAACCAATAAAGAAATTGGCGAAAAAATATTTTTAAGTGTAAGAACCGTTGAGGGATTACGTTTGAAAATTATTGAAAAGATGAACGTAAAAAATACTGCCGGCATAATTGTGTACGCCATACGGGAACATTTATACACACCCTTACTCTAAAAAAAATCTCACTTACTATTTTTTTAAAACTTCCCCCTGCATTTGCATCTTATCACAAGCTGCAATTTATTTTTTGTGATGCATGGCGCAGCATTTGCTGCTATATAAATAAACAATTATTTTAAATGATAAAGGAAGATAAAAACAGGTTTATGCAAATGGCGGTAGACCTTAGCCAATATGCACTGGACAGTAAATGCGGAGGACCTTTTGGCGCCATCATTGTACAAAAGGGAAAAATTATTGGCAGCAGTGGCAATAAAGTTTTTACCAACTGCGACCCTACTGCACATGCCGAAGTTATGGCTATAAGAGATGCCTGTAAAAATTTGCAGAATACAGATTTAAGCGGCTGTGAAATTTATACCAGTGCTGAGCCATGCCCATTGTGTACAGCCGCCATTTACTGGAGTAAAATAGAAGCCGTGTATTACAGCAATACAGAACAAGATGCACTGGAACATGGCTTTATTGATAAAGAAATTTTAGCTGAATTACGAAAGCCAAAAGAAAAACGCAGCCTGTTATTTAAACGAATAAAAAATACACAGGCACTGCAGGTATTTCGCAGGGCACTGGAAAATTATTGAAAAAGAAAACGCCTGGCTTTATTTTAATTTAGCTTACGCTGTACTTTATTTTAAAATTTTTACCACATTAATTTAGTACACCAGCCCCTGTTAATTTTGAAATATTAATAAGCCATAAAAATTATTTTTAATTATTTTTAAAAAAAATTTGGCAATATCAAAAAAATAAATTCATCTTTGCAATGCAAAAAAATTAATAACAACAAACATGTTACGCATACAACTACATATTGAAGCGATGAATTGTTTTAGTTCGCCAAAGGCGAATTATAGCAATAGCGGGGCATGTTATGCTGATGAATAAGTATCAAAACTAATTCCTTATAACTTAAGCCCCGCCTGAAACAGCGGGGTTTTTTTAGCCCCCATCCCCAAAGGGGAGGCGAAGATCTAAGCGAAGAATAAAAGTGGAAAACAAATTATAAACCAAAATATTAAAATGCATCAACAAAATTGTACACAACAAATAGCAAACCGAAGTTTATTACAAAACTGGTATAAAATATTTATGCCAACTGGCCATGCTGTGCTGTTTAGTAATGCATCAATTGATAAAAATACAACACGACTGTGTAAAGCAAACGAGTAGCAAAAAAACTTGTTTAGCAAAAAGCCCGGTCGTATTAAAAAACGACCGGGCTTTTTTTATGCCCTAAAAATAAATTAACAGGCGATGACATTTTTAATTGTGATATGGTTGATACAAGCTGTGCTAACAGAAATATTAGACCGAATAAAACGGCGTATAAAATATTAGATGCAGAAGGAGGAATGAAGCTTTCCCCGTGAGATGCAACGGGGAAGCTTTTTAAACCACCATCCCCTGAAGGGGTGAAAGACATAGGAGTATTTCAATCGGTAGAATACGTGATCTGGAATCATGAGGTTGTCAGTTCGAGTCTGGCCTTCTATACATGCTGTACATGGTCTGTTAGTCTAAGTGGTTCAGGATGTCAAGCTTTCTACTTGAAGATACCAGTTCGAATCTGGTACAGACTGCAAACCCTTTGAAATGTAGTGTGCAGTATTGTTTCAGCCAGTACTCCACTATACTGGTTCGTTAGTGTAATGGCTAATATGCCTGATTGTCTATCAGAAGCTATGAGTTCGATTCTCATACGAACCGCAAATTGTTGAGTGGTGCAAAGGCAGCATATCAGATTCTGAATCTGGTGATATTGGTTCGAATCCAATCTCAATAACAAATGTTGGCTCTAGCTTATTTGGTAAAGCACTGCACTGTGAATGCAAAGAACAGGGTTCGAAACCCGGAGTCAACCAAGGTTAGTAATGAACATGGGACTAAGAATGTTGAATGATGAAGTTGAAAAGAAGGAGTGATAAAAGAATACGACTTGGTGTAATGGCAACATAATCGTCTTCCTTTCTTTCTGAAAGGCAAACATAAGATGAGTGTATTCAGTTCAAATCTGAAAGTCGTACAA
>JAYURK010000121.1:0-12463 GCA_043756235.1 Ferruginibacter sp.
GGAAATGAACAATTACGAATTGATGGTGATTTTTACCCCTGTGCTTTCTGATGAGGAATTTAAAGCCGCTCAGAAAAAATACGCTGACCTCGTTACAGATAACGGTGGTGAGATTTTGCACAGTAACCCATGGGGACTAAAATCGCTGGCGTACCCCATTGCCAAAAAGACCACAGGTCTTTACTGGGTAATGGAATACAAGGCGCCATCCAGCTTCAATGAAAAGTTGAAAATTCAACTTTTACGTGACGAATCACAGATGCGTCACATGTACACTGCACTCGACAAGTACGCCGTTGAGTACAATGCCAAAAAGAAAGGTGGCGGACGTTTTACTAACGAAAAAACCGAAGCTTAAGCCATGGCAAAAAACGAAATAAAATACCTTACTGCCATTAAGCAGGAAAAGCGCCCCAAAAAATATTGCCGCTTTAAAAAAATGGGCATTCATTATATTGATTATAAAGATGCTGAATTTTTAAAGAAGTTTATTAATGAGCAGGGCAGGTTATTGCCACGCCGTATTACCGGAAACTCTTTAAAGTTTCAGCGTAAAGTAGGTGATGCAGTTAAAAAGGCCCGTCAAATGGCCATTCTGCCTTACGTTACAGATTTATTGAAATAGCCCCTATTCCCTAAAAGGAGGAAAAGGAGGAGATTTAAGCGTATAAAAATTTATTTTTTCACCACCCTAATCCGCCAAGGCGGAGAAAGCTCTGAGCTCGGCGAAGAGTTGGGTAAAAATGCGAATAAAATGCAGGTAATATTAATTCAGGATGTAAATAATTTAGGCGGTGTAAACGAACTGATAACCGTTAAAAACGGTTACGGCCGCAACTATCTTATTCCTCAAAAAATGGCTGTAGAAGCCAGCCCTTCCAACATTAAAATGATGGAAGAAAAAAAGAAGCAACAAGCTAAAAAAGAAGCTAAATTATTAGCAGAATTGAATAGTGTAATTGCTGTTTTACAAAATGGCGCTTTAAAACTGGGTGCTAAAACCGGTACCAGTGGCAAAATTTTTGGTAGTGTAACTTCTGTTCAGGTAGCAAAAGCTATTAAAGAGCAAAAAGGTTACGAAATTGACCGCCGCCGCATTACCATTATCGACGACGTAAAAGAATTAGGCACCTACAAAGCAAAAATTGATTTTGGTAACGGCAACGAAACCGAAGTTGAATTTGAAGTTGTAGCTGAATAATTGCAAAGCAATATTTTATAAAAAACTGCCCTCGTTAATTGGGGCAGTTTTTTTTGTGCCATTTTTTAACGAGTAAATTCTTCTACAATGCCGGTAAAAAAATTAGTGAAGCTACGGTAATCGATATACGGGTTTTATTGGCAGCTTATTTGATTCTGTGTAAACAAATATTTTTGTACACTTTAATTTTATTTTATGCCATTTATTAATTCAGCTCAAAATAATAATGAGCCTGTAAAAATTTATTACGAAGATTATGGTAAAGGTAAACCGGTTGTTTTTATACATGGCTGGCCACTCAGTGGTTCTATGTGGGAGTACCAGATTACGCAATTGCCACAGCATGGGTTACGTTGTATTGCCTACGACAGAAGAGGGTTTGGCAAATCGGACCGGCCTTTTGATGGCTACGATTATAACAGTTTAGCAGGAGATTTAAAATCCTTACTGGATGAACTCGATCTTAACGATGTTACCCTGGTTGGTTTTTCGATGGGTGGGGGCGAAATCGCCAAATACTTTTCTTTATTTGGCGGAGCAAGAGTTGCTAAAGTGGTAATGGTTAGTGCGGTGGTGCCTTACATGCTAAAAGCCGAAGACAACCCAGATGGTGTACCACAGGAAGAGTTTGATAAAATGTCTAAAGCCATGATAGCCGACAGGCCGGCTTTTATGGAAAATTTTAATAAAGATTTTTTTGGCGCTTCGTTGGTTAATCACCCTGTGAGTGCGCCATTTTTAGCCAACAGTTTAACCAAAGTAATGGATGCCTCTCCTATTGCTATTTTACAATGTGCAAAATCGTTTTCATCAACCGATTTTAGAAAAGATGTAATTAAAATAAATGTACCCACTTTAATTATACATGGCGATGAAGATAAAACCGTGCCCA
Organism: Ferruginibacter sp.; assembly: GCA_043756235.1. Classification (GTDB taxonomy): domain Bacteria; phylum Bacteroidota; class Bacteroidia; order Chitinophagales; family Chitinophagaceae; genus Ferruginibacter. Next base: position 2,094 of record JAYURK010000121.1, read on the forward strand.
TAAAAGCTACCGGCGAAAAAACTGCTCAAATGATCAGCGGTTCAAAATATATTGTTTACGAGGGTGCTCCTCATGGCCTCTGGTTTACTGATAAAGATAAATTAAACCAGGACCTGCTAGATTTTATTTAAAGTAACGCTGTATCATTTCAATAATGCCTTCACTTAACCTTTTAGTGAAGGCATTTATGTTTAAATAGAAGTTTTGACATGGCGGAGAATGCTCCAAAAACCTTAAAAATTTGATTAAATTAAAATTTTATCGTTTTATTTAGATTTATGTGCAAAACCCCTATCTTTATGCTGAATTAATGGTTTTAGTTTTTTGCTATTAGCTGAAGTAGCTTTTTTAGAAGTCCGATTCAGTTCATTGTTGCAACTAAGTCATTATTGTATTTATTTAATTATTTAAAAGTTTTTACAATGAACATTTATGTAGGAAATCTAAGTTGGTCAATGACTGATGATGATTTAATGAATCTCTTCACTGAGCATGGAAGCGTAACAAGCGCAAAAATCCTTAAAGACAAAATGAACGGCCGTAGCAAAGGATTCGGTTTTGTTGAAATGGAAGACGATGAAGCAGCAAAAGCTGCAATCGCTGCCCTTAACGAAATTGAAATTCAGGGTCGTAAATTAATCGTTAACGAATCTCAACCTCGTCAGGAAGGCGGTGGTGGAGGCGGCTACAAAAAGAGTGGCGGCGGTGGTTACGGTGGTGGCGGCGGCAGCAGAGGCGGCGGTTACGGTGGCGGTGGTGGAAGAAGTGGCGGCGGTGGTGGTTACGGCGGTGGCGGTAACAGAGGTGGAAGTGGCGGCGGCAGAAGCGGCGGCAGCGGCGGTGGATACAACAGAGATTATTAATATCACCGGTTATTATAAAAAATTCAATCCCTTCTGTAAAGAGGGGATTTTTTATACCATTAATTTTTTGTAGTGAATAAAACAACTCGTTTGCCTGATGTAAATTATGTTGTAAAATAAATTTATACTTATGGGAAAAGGAAGAGTAGAAGCTTTTAGCGATGGTGTATTAGCCATCATCATCACCATTATGGTATTAGAACTAAAGGTGCCGCATAACGCCGCTCCTGCTGCATTACTGCCATTGCTGCCTGTATTTATCAGTTATGTACTTAGCTTTTTGTATATCGGTATTTACTGGAACAATCATCATCACTTACTGCATGCTGTGCACAAAATAAACGGCACTATTTTATGGGCCAATACCCACCTGTTATTTTGGTTATCCTTAATTCCTTTTGCAACGGCTTGGATGGGAGAAAACAAATTCAGCACCTGGCCTGTGGCGCTTTACGGTTTTGTTTTATTGATGTGCGGCGTGGCCTATTTTCTGCTGGCTCATGCACTTACTGCAGCACATGGTAAAGACTCTACATTAGCCAAAGCAATAGGTAAAGACAGGAAAGGAATTTTATCTGTGCTACTTTACATTATTGGAATTGGTTGCTCTTTTATATCTGCCTGGCTGGGTTTTGGCATTTATGTAGCAGTGGCAATAATATGGTTTGTACCAGATAGCAGGATAGAAAAAAAAATCAATGAAAATTAAATAAGCGTGGCATTATCAGAGCAAACAAATTTGCAGCATTGAGTTTATCTAAATTTTAAAAAATTGTTTCCGGAGATTGTAAAATTTTACAAACCCCATTTAACTGATACTGGTAATTTCAAACACCTTCCTTCAATGTAAATTATTTATACACTATTTTAAAGGTTTGCCTTTCATTACTCTGCACGTCAGTAATTACCAGCGTGTATACGCCGGCGCTAATTGCCCCGGTTCGGGGGTAACTTATTACCGCATTTTGAATATTATAAAATGTTTTAGTGTACATCTTTTTTCCCATCATGTTATACAGATCGATTACGTAATTTTTTAAATCCTGGTTGGCAACAGCAATAAACAATATACCATTTACAGGATTGGGGTAACAACTGATATCTGTATTTGCATTTTTAATTAAAATGGTGTTACTGTATTTTGGTGGATTTGGAAAGGAAATAATTTTTAACCGGTAATAATTGTTTCCGGCAAAAGGTTTGGTGTCTTCTGCTGCAAATATACCGTTAGCTAAAGTGGCCGGGGTGTTTACGTTTTGAAAGTTATTAGTTGTAGTATTACTTCTTTGTAAAACAAACTGTTTATCTAACCCGTTAATATTGTTCCAGTACAATTTATTTATAGCTTTATCCTTAACACCGGTTAAAGTAAAATCCACGGGTAATACGGCGTTGCAAAAACCCGTTAATACATAATTGGCATATTTTATTATACAACCATTATTTACAACCACTTTACAAAAATATCTTCCGGTATCGCTGATTGCAAGGTTAGGAATGTGATAAGAAGGACCAGTACTTACAATAACACTGTCGTTAGGCACAATTCTTTTATACCAGGTATAAACTGCATTTGCTATAGAATCTACCCTTAAGGTTAAACTATGATTAAAGCATTCAACAGTGTCGGGAAACACAACAAAATTAGCCAAAGGTAAAACGCTGGCATCTTGTAAACTTGCATTGCCGCAGGCATCTACCACCCTTAACCGAACTAACGAGTAGCTGGCACCGTTATTAATATTAAATACGGGGCTGGCCTGTGGGGTGGTTATAATACTTGGCAAAGCTGGTGCACTGCCAAATATTTCGTACATATATGGGGCCTTGCCTCCCACTGTGTTTACATTTACATTAAAACTGCTGTTATCGCACTGAAAAGCTCTGCTCCCAAAAAGATCTGGATAAATATAAGGTGCTACAATTACGGTATCGTAAAGATGTTTATCGCACTCGTCAATATCTGTATCAAAGATATAAGTAGCCGGCCCCAAATCTAAAAATGTATACCGGTAACCCGTGTTTGAATTTGCATTTATTGACACAACAGCACCATTCTTTTTAATAATTTTGGGTACAATGCTGCCACCAATATTGTTATCAGAAATATCTATAACTACATCAGATGCTCCATTTGGCCATGCCGCCGATGGACATTTTGCAACAAACGTTACTGCCCTGTTGGCCCTGTAAACTCTTGGCGCTATATAATCCGTATCTTTTTTATTACAATTATCTGTTGCAATAATAGTGTACCTTAACGGGGTTGTTAAATTGGGCACATTTAAAAATGTAACACTAGTTCCGCTGGTGGTGAGGGTTTGCATAAAAATACCTGCAGGCGAAAATAAAGAAATGGAATAACCCGGCGTACCAGTGCTAATGTTAACCCTTAGGTCGGATGTACCAATAGTATTACATGATCTGCTTGCAGACAGACTTACATTTAATACTGTTGCAGTCACCGTAAAACATCTTCTTATAGTTGTATCATAGCAGGCTGCATCATTTTTTGTATCTATACAATAACTTCCATAAGGAATGCCGGTAAACACACCGGTTGTATTGCATGAAATTAAAACATTAGCACTGTTATATAAGCAGTACTGCGGATTATAAATATTGGTTTGCCCCGTGATGGTGGCGGTAAAACTTGTACAATTTCTACTACTCACTGCCACTGCAGATGCAATAGCAGGTACCGGAGGCGTTACCGTAAAGCAGCGAGTTATTACAGTATCATAACATAGCGGATCATTTATTACATCAATACAATAATTTCCATAAGGTACATTATTAAATACGCCGGTGGTATTGCAGCCTACCAAAACACGTGCAGCTGTAAACAAACAATACTGGGCGTTATTAATATTAACCTGCCCCGTAATACTTGCACTAAAACCAGTACAATTTTTATTAGTTATAGTTACTGCTGCATTCACCACAGGCACTAGCCTGGTTACAGTAAAACAACGGGTAATGGTAGTATCATAACAAAGTGGATCGTTTACTGCATTTATACAATAAGTACCATACGGCAAATTATTGAAAACGCCGGTTGCATTACAACCAATGAGTACATTGGCAGCATTGTACAGGCAATACTGCGGATTATTTAAATTTGATTGGCCACCCAGAGATGCTGTAAAATCAATACAGGTTCTATTGGTTATTGTAACCAGTGGGCCTACTGCTGGTACCGGTTTTACTACATTAAAGCAACGTGTAATGGTAGTATCATAACAAACTGCATTGTTAACCACATCAATACAATACGAACCGTAAGGCAAATTATTAAATATGCCTGTGGTATTGCAAACTATAAGTACACGTGCAGGCGTATACAAACAAAATTGGGGGTTACTTAAATTAACGGTATCGGTAATACTGGCTGTAAAAGTAGAGCAGGTTAAATTTGTAATTTGTACAGCTGCATTTACGGAAGGCACGGGCCTTGAAGCTGAAAAACATCGCACAATAGTTGTATCGTAACAAGCGGGATTGTTAACCAGCCTTATACAATAGTCACCATAGGGCACATTAGTAAAATTGCCGGTAGTATTGCAAACTATTAATACATTGGCTGAATTATACAGGCAGTAGTTACCATTGCTGATATTTACCTGGCCTGTAACAGCAACATTAAAAAAATTGCAATTTTTTACTATGGTTACAGCAGCGCCAACAGCAGGCACAGGTCTGCTTACTGATGTAAAGCATCGGGTAATTACAGTATCATAACAATTATCCGTTATTCTAATGCAGTAGTTGCCGTAAGGCAGCGCATTAAAAACACCTGTACTGTTGCAGGATATAAGTACGTTACTACTGTTGTACACACAATACGACGGTGCCGTTAAATTTACCTGGCCTGTAATGGTTGCAGTAAAAGTGCTGCAGGCCCTGTTGGTTATTGTAACAGTGGCGCCTACAGTTGGTATAACAGTCTCCGTCCAGGTAGCTGTTTTAATATTACCACAACCATCTTTTACAAGTAACCTTACCGATCTTTTTTTGCCTTTGTAGTATCTAAATGTATTGGTGGTATACCAGGTGGTATCACCAGGTGTAACAGATGCTCCGTAAGTAAAAGCACTAAACACCGCATTAGGGGTTACATTTCCTTTACTGTCTCTAAGATTAAAGGTAACCAACAAAGTATCGCATCCAATTTTTGTAGCGGTATAGGTATTTATAAACCAATCATAATTACTTATATTAATGCCTCTTGTTTGAATGGCGCCGCAAGAGTCACTTAATTGTATAAGATAATTACCGGCTATCAAACCCGTAAAACTTCCGGTTGCACTAATAGTACCAACCCCCGAAGCAGAGGGTGCAACAATTTTATAAGAGAAAGGCGCCCTGCCAAAAGTTACACTGTTTACATTAATCATCCCATTGTTGCCGTTAATACAGGTAACCCCGGTGGCCAGCATGGTAAAGCCCGGCGTTAAATAGTTTCCCGGAACCGTTACACTATCCTGGTTGTAAACACAGTTAGTAGAAATATCTTTTACGGTTATTAAATACCTTCCTGCAGGCAAGCCCGTTAGTATACTGCTGGTAGTATAATTGATAATTAATGGCCCATCAGCTTTATATTGATAATTGCCCGAACCACCTGCTGCGTTTATCTGTATTCTGCCTGTGGAGGCACACCTGGATTCTGTAATTATATAAGTTGCTGATAATGAACTGCAAGCCTGGGCAACTGCCCGTTGAGGGATACAATAAATAATTAGAATCGCAATAAAAATAAAAGGGTTAGTGTAAAATTTCTTCATCACATAGATTAATATTGGATTGAACGCAGATTTTACTATAAATATTGTAGCCGAAATACTACAAATTATTTTTTTTTAATCTAAAAAAATAAATAAATAAAACTAACTATACATAATAGACGAAAATCCTGTTTTGTGCAACAAGGCACCCAGCGGTTTTCAGAATTAATGTGGGATTCACATCAAAAAATTCGGATTAATAACATTTTCTGTAAGGAAGGCCATGAGAATTGAATAAAAAATAGTTGAAGGAATTTTTTTCAAAATACGAAAATTCGCCGAGGCACCCTTGATAGAATCAAGAATTCAATACAGACAAGGGTTTCAGATGTTATTTACGAAAATTTTTAAAGCCCCGCACAAGACAGGAAAAAATAAATAAATAAAACTAACTATACATAATAGACGAAAATTATTAGAATTAGCGTACTGTAAAATACGCATACAAAATATATCACTGGCTTTTCAGCAAAAAAAAAGCTGCATTAAAATGCAGCTTTTCAAAATATTTTTTTTCAAAATAAATCAATCAAAAGACTCATCGTTTAAATGCACTTTTGTTAAATCGTAAAAATGATTTTGCAGCTGATGCAAAGAAATGGGTTGCAGCATTTGCCTTCTTTCATCCCGGTACCAAATTTCAAATTTATCAAACGCATCTTTTGCAGGTAACATCATTCTAAATGCACCTTTCATATATTTTACCGAGCCGTCATCATTTTCCTGCTTATGAAATTTTAATTTCATCAATTCATCATCCGATAAAGGGATGGGACTCAGTTGTTCCGTTTCGAACCAAAAATCTTGTGTGCCGGTATTAACACAAACTTGTTTTTCGTTACTGTTAAGATTGGTTACTTCGCCTTGTTTTTTATCGCCATCATTATCGGCAAATAAATAATCGCCTACTTTAATTTCATTGAATTTTATCATAAAGCTTTTTTTTATAAAAATTGAATTTAGTAATTTTTTTTCAAAAAAAATTAAATACCATAAGCTTTTCCTTCCGGCTATTCGGCCCAGCTCATTATATAATTTTCGTTTTCAATATCCAGCGCCTGTTTAGTAAGCATTAACGGGCGAAATGTATCAACCATTACTGCAAGCTCTTTAGTTTCTTTGGCACCAATACTTTTGGCAACTGCACCGGGGTGTGGCCCATGCGGAATGCCTGCGGGGTGTAAAGTAATCATGCCCCGGGTTACATTTTTGCGGCTCATAAAATCTCCATCCACATAATAAATAACTTCATCACTGTCAATATTACTATGGTTGTAAGGTGCAGGTATAGCATCCGGGTGATAATCGTACAGTCTGGGCACAAAAGAACAAACCACAAAAGCATTGGTTTCAAAAGTTTGATGCACCGGCGGTGGCTGATGCACCCTTCCCGTTATTGGTTCAAAATCATGAATAGAAATAATGTAAGGGTAACAGCATCCATCCCACCCTATCACATCAAAAGGATGTGTGCCATAATGCAGGCCATACAGCATGCCTTTCTTTTTTGCTTTAATTAAAAAGTCGCCGGTTTCATCTATAGTTTTTAAATTTTGTGGCGTACGGATATCTCTTTCACAATAAGGCGAATGCTCCATCAGCTGACCATACTTGCTCATATACCTTTTTGGAAAACGCAAAGGCGAAAATGATTCTACAATAAATAAACGGTTGTTTTCATCATTAAATTCAATTTGATAAATGGTACCTCTTGGTAAAATAATATAATCGCCATAACCAAAAATTAAATCGCCATACTGTGTATGCACCGTGCCGCTGCCTTCATGCACAAAAATCATTTCATCGGCATCGGTATTTTTGTAAAAATAATCTGTCATACTTTGCTGCGGCGATGCCAGCACAATATGGCAATCGCTGTTAACCAAAACCGGAATGCGGCTTTGTAAAAAATCTTTTGCAGGCTTTATATTAAATCCTTCAAAACAACGGTGCTGCAACATTTTTTCTTCTGCAATTTGCGGACTTACATCTACCTGTGGCTCCGTTTTAATTATTTGTGTTGGTGGATGGCAATGATACAGCAAAGAATAATCGTTACTAAACCCTTCGGTGCTGAATAATTGTTCGCTGTACAAACCGCCATCGGGTTTTCTAAATTGCGTATGCCGCTTGTGAGGAATTTTTCCTAAAGTATAATAGTGAGACATGTGTAATGGATAATTGATAATGAATAATTGTGGTACATCCCGTGTTTACGGTATTAAATGTTTAAACCAAAAATCTCAATTTACGCAAAGGGCTAATGCAGCCAGCAGGAAAATATATTTCCAATTGCGCTTATCAATATAATAAGTAAAGTTGCGGTGAAATAGCATAAAACAGATTTCTGATTTTGGATTTCTGATTTTAGATTGCATTCAAATTTACAAAACATATTTGAAACGAATAGGCCTTATATCAGACACTCACAGTTTTTTAGATAATACCGTTTTTGAGCATTTTAAAAACTGCAATGAAATTTGGCATGCAGGAGATTTTGGAACGGGAGAATTGGCTAAGAGGTTAAAGGAGAAAAAGAGTTTGAAAGGGGTTTACGGTAACATTGATGGACAGGATATAAAAACTGAATTTCCTGAACAATTGGTTTTTATGTGCGAAGAAGTTAAAGTTATGATGCGGCATATTGGCGGCTATCCACCCCGCTATAATCCCGAAACAAAAAAAGAATTACTCATCCATAAGCCACAATTATTTATTTGTGGCCACAGCCATATTTTAAGAGTTATGTTTGATGACAAATTGCAATGCCTGCACATGAACCCAGGTGCGGCAGGTAAACATGGCTGGCATAAAGTGCGTACACTTATTCGTTTTGTAATTGATGGTAAGCAAATGAAAGACTGTGAAGTAATAGAACTAGGCAGCAAATAAAAAATTACTTTCCTCCATTTGCTTTTAAATCGGCCCTGCAGTTAGCATCCAATGGCGGTATAGAACCGGTTAATAAAAAGCCCAATACTTCTGTTGTTTCAGATGCATAGTACATCAGGCAGTTATTATTATTGCAATGGCTGCCATGCGATGCATCTTTATGATTGGTTTGCATAGCAGTGCCCACATCAACCAAACCCATCAGGTGCCCCAGCTCGTGTTGCATAACGGTGGTTTCTAATTTTGTACGGCTGGCCTGCCCAATGCCGCCAGAATTATCGTGTACGGTTTTACCTAAAATACTCATAGAAGTATTGCGATAAGCAACGCCCAGCACATTGGTTTCGGCGTAACCACCATCGGTAAATAAAACATAAACTCCCAATTGATTACCTGAAGTATATACCGTGCGGTTATTTTTTTCTATGGCAGCAATATCGTTTAAGCTAAGCACTTGTTTACCCGAAGCATTTATTTGTGCTTGCGTAATACTTATGCCGCCGGGTTTATTAATTAGTGTACTTAAAAAAGAAGTGATATTAGCAACAGCTGCAGCATCAGGCGCATAACCGGGCATGTATTGAATTTCAATTTTTACACTGCTGTAAGTGGCTGCACTCAGCAATTCGTTGGCCGATGCCCCAACAACCCTGTTATTTTCGTTATTGATTGATGGCAGGCCAGTAATGGTATCAGTTTTTTTACAGGCAAAATTATTTAGGCAGATGATGGAAAAAAGTAATGCTGTGGCTACGGTTAATTTCATAAGAATAATTTAATAATATAATTTACGAAAAACGTGCCAGAATGGTTTATTATTACTCCATCCAGTCGGCAATAAAAATATTGGTATCCCTTGTACCACCATTATTACGGTTGCTGCAAAAAATAATTTTTTTGCCATCCGGGCTAAACATAGGGAACGCATCAAATGATTTTTCTGCCGAAACTTTTTCCAGTCCGCTGCCATCTTCGTTAATTATAAAAAGATTGAATGGAAAACCTCTTTTACTCTGGTGATTGCTGGCAAAAATTATTCTTTTACTATCCGGCATGTATGCTGGCGCCCAGTTGGCATTACCAAAATTGGTAACCTGTTTTACATTACTGCCATCAACATTGGCAATAAATACTTCCATGTTAGTAGGGGCTACTAAATTTTCGGCAAGCAGTTCTTTGTACTCTTTAATTTCGCTTTCAGTTTTTGGCCGGCTTGCACGCCATATTATTTTTTTGCCATCTGGACTAAACCAGGCGCCACCATCATATCCTAATAAATTGGTTACTCTTTTTTCTTTACCAGTTTTTAAATCCATTATATAAAGATCTATATCTCCATCTTTAGTGCTGGTGTACAGCATTTTTTTCCCGTTGGGAGAAATGGTGGCTTCTGCATCGTACCCTTTGCTTTTGGTGAGTTGTTTTACAATTTTACCATTAAGGTCGGCCATAAAAATATCATAACTTTCGTACAGGGGCCAGATGTATTTATTGCCGTATTTTGTTCTGTCGGGTACAGGCGGGCAGGTATCGGCACCCAAATGTGTGCTGGCATACACTACATGTTTACCATCTTTTAAAAAAGCGCCACAGGTAGTTCTTCCTTTTCCGGTTCCTATTTTTTTGGGCTCAAATTTTTGGCCTTTGGCAGGCAGTTTACCAATAAACATTTCATCACACTTAATACCTTCTTTAGGATTGGTACGCTGAAAAATGATCCACTTTCCATCAAAACTAAAATAGGCTTCGGCATTATCGCCGCCAAAAGTTAATTGCTGTACATTGGCAAAATGTTTTTCGCTTGTAAAATGAATAGTATCAGAAAAAT
>JAYURK010000122.1:0-12400 GCA_043756235.1 Ferruginibacter sp.
GGAGTGGCGGCGTTTGAATGATGCGGCAATTGCAGGCGGGATAAATATTATTGTAGGCGGCGGCGTGTATAATTTATACGAACCGGTTTTTATAAGGCCGGAAGATGCAGGCACTAACGAAAGCCCAACATACATACAAGCTGCACCAAATGAAGCACCCATTTTAAGCGGCGGATTTAAAATTACTAACTGGCAAAAAGTAAATAAAAAAATTACAGGCCTTCCATTAAATGCACAGGGTAAAGTCTGGGTTGCCGATGTACCGCTTACGGCAGGAAGGTTGTCCGAATTCCGCCAATTGTGGGTGAATGACACAAAAGCCATAAGAGCAAAAAGCATGAACGGCGATTTGATGGACCGTATTTTAAGCTGGGATAAAAAAGAACAGACTTGCTGGATACCTGCACCAAAGAATTTACAACTGCAAAATGTACATGGCATGGAAATGTTTATTCACCAATGGTGGGCCATTGCAATTTTGCGTATTAAAAAAATGGAGCCGCATGGTGACAGTACAAAATTATTTTTTCAGCAACCCGAAAGTAAAATTCAAAGCGAACATCCGTGGCCGGCACCATGGATAAGTAAAGAAACGGGCAACTCTGCTTTTTATTTAACCAACGCCATGCAGTTTTTAGATGAGCCCGGCGAATGGTTTTTGGATATTGCCAATCATAAAATTTATTACTGGCCAAGGGCAAATGAAAATATGCTGACGGCAAATGTTGTGGCACCTTCATTAGAAACGTTAGTAAAAATTGAAGGCACGATTGATAACCCGGTAAGCAATATTTTTTTTAATGGCATTTCATTTCAACATACAGGATGGTTACGTCCTTCGCAACAGGGGCATGTGCCGCACCAGGCGGGTATGTACATGGCGGAAGCGTACAAATTAAAATTTCCAGGAACAGAAGATAAAAAAACCTTAGATAACCAGGCCTGGATTGGCAGGCCGGTAGCTGCAGTGGAAATAAATTTTGCTGATAAAATTAATTTTGAAAATTGCCGGTTTTTACATTTGGCTTCAACAGGATTAGATTATAACAATGCAGTGCATGATAATCTAATCAAAGGAAATTTATTTAAAGATATTGGCGGTAGTGCAATACTTGCAGGTATATATTCAGACGCTGCTACAGAAATTCATTTGCCTTACAACCCAAAAGATGAAAGGGAAGTGTGCGATAAAATAACCATCAGTAATAATTTAATTACTGATGCTACCAATGAAGACTGGAGTTGTGTAGGTATCGGCCTGGGTTACACCAAAAATTCTGTTGTAGAACATAACGAAATTGAAAATGTTTCTTACTCCGGTATTAGCATGGGCTGGGGATGGAGCCCGACTGCGAATGCTATGAAAAATAATACCATTAATAAAAATTACATTCATCATTATGGTAAACACAATTACGATTGCAGTGGCATTTATACATTGAGCGCTCAACCTAATTCTTTTATCACCCAAAATTATATTGATAGTATTTACAAAGCGCCGTATGCACATTTGCCTTCGCACTGGTTTTATTTATACACTGATGAAGGTTCTTCTAATTTTACGGTAAAAGTTAACTGGACGCCTTCTGCAAAATATTTACAAAATGCAAACGGCCCCGGTAATGAATGGAGCAATAATGGTCCGCAGGTAAATGATACCATTAAAAACAATGCAGGGTTGCAAAAAAATTATCAATACCTGCTGAAGGAAAAAACTTCACCTCTTAATCATCTTGCCATTAATGCACAACACCACGAAGTAATTGAATTAGTTGTAAAACAAAATGAAACACTGGATATACAAAAATTAAAAGCCCTTCTTTATAAAAATAATATTGATACGGCAGCCATTTACCATTGGCAAAATCATTTTGTAATTTTTGCAACTGTGCAGGATGTTGGCGTAATGCAGGCACGGCTGCAAAATAATTTTCCTACTGTGCAAGTGAAAGTTTATCCCGATTTGTTTTATGAATTTAACCGGAAATATTGTACTGATAAAAGCACAGCAAAAGAATGGGATCATATTTTACTTACCTGCAATTTAGTGGCTGATGAAAAAAAGCAGCAGGAATATTTAAACTACCACGCCACTCAATTTAAACAATGGCCGGAAGTATCAAAAGGTTTTTGCAATGCCAGTTTTCAGCAATTATTGATTTATAAAAATGGCAGGCAGTTGGTATTGGTTATAAGTATTCCAAAAGGAAAAAGTTTGGATACACTAAATCCAAAAACAACAGCAAATAATCCACGGGTGGAGGAATGGAATAAAATAATGAGTAAATACCAGCAAGGTATTGAAGGAACGAAGATGGGAGAGACATGGATTTTTTTAAAGCATTTATAAAGGCTGTCATTTTTTTGGTTTGGCTATAAGTGGTATATTTTGTAGATTTATAGCCAAACCAAAAATTACACTAATGCAGCACATCATAGGCCGGGAGGGTGAAATTGATTTTTTTCATTCGGTAATGGAAAGTAATAAGTCGGAGTTTGTTGCGCTATATGGCAGGCGGCGGGTGGGTAAAACATTTTTAGTAAGAAGTTTCTTTGAAGATAAATTTAGTTTTCACATTACCGGTTTGGCCAATGCAGGTACGGCCCGGCAGTTACAAAATTTTACGGATTGTTATAAAAAAATAACCGGTAAAAAAAAATTTGAGAAGCCGGCAAACTGGAAGGCTGCTTTTCAATTATTGATTGCCTTGGTTGAAAAATCGAAACAAAAACGTAAGGTAATTTTTATTGATGAGCTGCCATGGTTTGATACCAGTAATGCCGGCTTTATTCCGGCGCTGGAGCATTTTTGGAATCATTGGGCATCGGCAAGAAAAGATGTGGTATTAATTGTTTGCGGTTCCGCTGCATCGTGGATGATTAATAAACTCATCAACAATAAAGGCGGCCTGCATAACAGGGTTACGTACCGGTTAAAAATTGTACCGTTTACCCTGTATGAATGTGAATTGTTTTTAAAAGCAAAGGGATCGGTGCTGGACAGGTATCAGATAACGCAACTGTATATGGTATTAGGTGGCATACCATTTTACTGGGAGCAGGTACAGCGGCGATTAAGTGCTGCACAAAATATTGAACGTATTTGTTTTTCCCAAAATGGATTGCTGCGTACAGAGTTTAATAATTTATTCAGCTCGTTATTTACCAATTGGGATAAGCATGTAAGTATTGTACAAGTGCTGGCAAAAAAAGCCGCAGGGCTTACAAGAGATGAAATTGTGAAAGGTGCAAAACTGCCTAATGCCGGCAGCACCACACGGATACTGAATGAACTGGAAGAAAGCGGGTTTATAAAAAAGTATGTGCCGTTTGGAAAAAAGATGCGTAACAGTCTTTACCAATTGGTAGATTTTTATACACTTTTTTACATGCGGTATTTAAAAGATGTACAGGCCGACAATAAAAATAACTGGCTGAACAGTATTGATACACCTAAACACCGGGCCTGGAGCGGCTATGCTTTTGAGCAGGTTTGCCTTTGCCATATTGAGCAATTGAAAAAAGCACTCGGCATTGGCGGGGTGGAAACTTACAGCTCATCATGGCGCAGTGCAGCAAAAGACGGGGGCGCACAAATAGATTTGGTAATAGACAGAAGGGATATGGTAATTAATTTATGCGAAATGAAATTTTCAATTGATCCTTTTGTTATTGAAAAAAAGTACGCCATGACGTTGAGAAACAAAATGGGAATTTTTAGAAAAGAAACAGGTACCAGAAAAGCTTTGTTTCTTACTATGATAACCACTTTTGGACTACAGCAAAATGCCCATTCAACAGGCCTTGTGCAAAACGATTTAAGATTGGATGCGTTATTTAAACGGGTTGATTATGGTGTGCTGCAATAAAATTTGACTTGGCTATAACTACCTTTTTTTTACCAGTTATAGCCAAATGAAAAAAATGATAAATTTTAAACAGATAAATACTCATGCTTACTATTGGAATTTTAGGTTTAGGCGAAGGCCGCAGCACCATGAGTGCAGCAATTAACAGCAGTAAAGTAAATCTTAAACTGATCTGCGATGCTGATAAGGCGGTTTGTATACAACGTGCCGACGAATTTAAAATGTATGAGTACACCACCGACTATCAGGATATGTTAAACGATGCAGCAATTGATATCATCGCTATTTACACACCCGATTATTTACATGCAGAACATATTAAACAAGCGTTGCTGCATAATAAACATGTTATCTGCACCAAACCCTTCATTGATGATTTAAGTAAAGCAAAAGAGTTAATAGAATTGCAAAAGCAAACTGGTAAAAAAGTTTTTGTTGGGCAAAGTTCAAGATTCTTTGAGCCTTATAAACGCCAACGCAAAGATTTTGAAGAAGGCGTAATTGGAGAATTGATCACAATTGAAAGTTATTACAATGCCGATCACCGCTGGTTTTTAGAAAAGAAATGGGCGCTGGAAAAATCTTTTAAATGGTTGTATGGAGGGTTAAGCCACCCGGTAGATTTTGTAAGATATTATTTACCCGATATTGAAGAAGTGATGGGCTATGGTATGATCAGCAGCAATGGAAAAATTGCCGGTTTAAAAAATGAAGACACGATGCATTTTATTTTTAAAGCCTCCGATGGAAGAATTGCAAGAGTAAGCGGCAGCTACACCGGCCCAACACAACCCACCAAAAGAGACAGCGGTATGAGTTGTGTTTTGCGTGGCACATTGGGTGCATCGCAGGCCGATTACCACGAATTACGTTACGCTGTTACCACAAAAGATGGCGAAGAAAAAATAATTACCTGGGGCGATGCTGCCTTAAAATATTATTTCCGTTTTGAAGGGCAAAGTCATCATGCTGGCGAATACCAGAATTATTTAGAATATTTTGTAGATAGCATAGAACAAAATTTTACAGCTTATCCCGATTTGAAAGAAGGTATTGGCACGGTGGCGTTGTTACAGGCGATGGATAGAAGTTTACAAACCGGAATGCCTGTTAAGGTGAAAGAAATTTTAAATGAATACGACATAAAATTGTAAAACAAAATCTCCGCTTGTCCCCCTTTAGGGGATAGGGGCTTTACGAATGAATAAGATCTACGATAAACTCACTTCTCTCGATTTTGCTATCGTTGCCATTTACCTGGTGGCCTTATTAATTATTGGGTACATTGCCAGCTTTAAAAACAAAAAGAAAGACGAAACACTTTTCATGGCGGGCAATTCGCTCAATTGGTACAATATCGGTTTCAACATGTGGGGTACCAATGTTGGGCCTTCTTCTTTATTAGCCTTTGCAAGCATTGGTTATACCGCAGGTATTGTTGGCGGAAATTTTGAGTGGTATGCTTTTGTTTTTTTATTATTACTGGCCATGGTTTTTGCGCCAAGATATATCGCAAGCAAAGTAACTACCATGCCAGAGTACATGGGCAAGCGCTATGGAAAAAGTACACAAGATATTTTAGCAGGCTATGCGTTGATAAAAATTTTGATCAGTTGGTTGTCGCTGGGCTTATTCAGTGGCGGTATTTTGGTGCGCCAAATTTTAGGAATACCCATGTGGCAGTCCACTATTGTGTTAGTTGCATTTTCTGGTTTGTTTACTTTTATGGGTGGCTTAAAAGCCATTGCAAAAGTGAATGTATTTCAAATGATATTGCTGATTGTTGTTTCACTCACCTTAACTTTTTTAGGCTTAAGAGAAATTGGCGGCCTCAGCGCTTTGGTTAATAAAACACCAGCAAATTTCTGGAATCTCACCAGGCCTGCTTCCGATGCAGGTTATCCATGGCATGCTATATTATTAGGGTACCCGGTGTCGGCAGTTGCATTTTTTTGTACCGATCAAAGCATGGTGCAAAGTGTACTGGGTGCAAAAAATTTAAAGCAGGGCCAGTTAGGCATAAATTTTATTGGCTGGCTTAAAGTGCTGGCATTACCCATGTTTATTTTGCCCGGCATTATATGTTATGTATTGTACCCAAACCTTGGCGATGATAAATTAGCCTACATGACTATGGTTACTAATTTATTTCCTGCCGGGTTAAATGGTTTGGTTATTTGTGTGCTCATTGCTGTTTTGGTTGCTACCATCGGATCTTCTCTCAATGCATTGAGTACAGTTTTTACAAAAGATATTTATGTAAACAATATTAATAAAAACGCTTCCGTAAAGCAGCAGATCAATGTTGGCCGCATGGTGGTAATTATTGGTTGTGCATTGGCGGTACTAATGGCCATTGCACTGGATAATATTGAAGGAAAAACTTTGTTCGATATTTTTCAATCTATATTAGGTTATTTAGCGCCGCCACTCGCCGTAACTTTTTTATTAAGTGTATTTTGGAAACGCACTACTAAGCTGGCGGGTAATTTAATTTTATCTGCCGGTTCTGCTGTCAGTCTTTTTGTGGGCATGTTAAATTTGTGGATTTTGCCACCCAATATTAAAACTGGCGAAAACACCTGGTGGCCACATTATTTTTTAGTGTCTTTTTATTTGTTTGCTTTTCTGTTTGTATCTGCCGTTGTAATTTCTTTGGCAGATAAAAATAAAGTAAAAGCCAGCATCGAAGAAAACGAAATACCCAAAACCAGCAGGCAGGTAAAAATATTATTTGCTTTATTAGGACTTGTAATTTTAAGTTTATACCTCATTTTCAATTTTCATTAATTATGAACAGAAATAAGAAAACCACTAAGGCAGAAAGCCACAAAGTATCACTAAGAAAAACCTTTGTGTGTCTTAGTGCCTTCGTGTCTTTGTGGTTCAATATTGCAGCGCAGACCTGGATATGGTATCCCGGCGATTTCGAAATAAACCTCGCCAATAAAATGCAAAACCGCCGTACCGATCGCAATACCTTCTTTCCACCCTTCTGGAAAATGGATGCACATTATGTACTCATGGATTTTCATAAAGTATTTGACTTAGCAGCTCCCGAAGAAATTACAGTGTATGCAGAAGGTGAATTCAATTTAAAGTTAGATGGTAATGCGATGGAAAGTGGTGTAAACAAATTAACCGTACCTGCAGGCAAACATAAAATAAATGTAAAAGTGTGGAACCAGGCAAACCCGCCTGCCATATTTGTACAAGGCAAAACAATTGTAAGCGATGCAAGCTGGCTGGTAACTTTTGAAGACAAAGAATGGATTGATGAAAGCGGTAAAACATCCGACATCTCCGACACTAAATGGTTGAATGCCGGTAGCTGGAACTTTAATGATCCAAGGCAACTGCCATCAGCATTTAAATTACCAACCAAAAAAATGACTGCAGTTTCTTTATCAAAAAATAAAAATCAATGGCTTGTTGATTTCGGTAAAGAAACATTTGGTTTTGTAAAACTTCACGGCATAAAAGGCATAGGTAAAATTTCACTTTATTATGGAGAATCAAAAGAAGAAGCTTTATCTGTTGATGATGCGATGACATTGGATAGATTAACTTTTACAAAAAATGTGCAAACCGATTCTGTAATGATCTTATCAAAAGCATTGCGTTATGTAAATATTATATGCGAAGAAACTATCAGTATCGATTCTGCAAGCATGTTGTACGAGTATGCCGATGTAAAGCAAAGAGGAACTTTCACCTGTTCGGATGAGCAGATCAATAAAATTTACGAAGTATCTAAATACACTTTGGAATTGAATACGAGAGAGTTTTTTATTGATGGTATAAAACGTGATCGCTGGGTGTGGAGCGGCGATGCGTTACAAAGTTATTTGATGAACTACTATTCTTATTTTGATAATCCGACGGTAACAAGAACGATGATGGCATTGCGGGGTAAAGATCCCGTTACCAGTCATATTAATACGATAATGGATTATACTTTTTACTGGTTCATTAGTGTGTATGATTATTATTTGTACACCGGCGACGCAACATTTATCAAACAATTTTATCCACGTATGCAAAGCATGATGGACTATTGCTTAAGCCGCCGCAACAAAAATGGTTTAATGGAAGGGCTTTCCGGCGACTGGACATTTATTGATTGGGCCGCAGGCCTTAGTAAAAAAGGCGAGATAAGTTTTGAACAAATGTTATTTGCCAGAAGTTTAGAAACGATGTCGCTTTGTGCAACTATTGCCAATGATAATACCAATGCAGCAATTTATAAAAAACTGGCTGCGGATATAAAAGAAAAAGTATTTGCTATTTACTGGAACGATAAAAAGCATGCATTGGTGCACAGCCGTGTTGATGGAGCGCCAACCGAAAACGTAACCCGTTACGCAAATATGTTCGGTATCTTTTTTAATTATTTTACAGATGAACAAAAACAGGCGGTTAAGCAACATGTACTATTAAATGATTCTATTCAAAAGATCACTACACCGTACATGCGCTTTTACGAACTGGAAGCGTTGTGCGCCATGGGTGAACAATCATATGTGTTAAAAGAAATGAAATCCTACTGGGGCGGCATGTTAAATTTAGGTGCCACCAGTTTTTGGGAAGAGTATAATCCAACAAAAAAAGGAACAGAACATTTAGCGATGTATGGAAGAAAATTTGGTAAAAGCCTGTGCCATGCATGGGGCGCAAGCCCGATTTATTTATTGGGAAAATATTATTTAGGCGTTAGCCCTGTAAAACCCGGTTACGAAACGTATACCATACAACCGCAGTTGGGTGGCTTGCAATGGATGCAGGGGAAAGTGCCCACGCCCAATGGCGATATTGAAATATATTGCAGCAGCAAACAAATAAAAATAAAAGCACCGAAAGGAACAGGCACATTAAAGATTAAAAGTAAGATCAAACCAACAGGAAAAAATATTATAGTGAATGCAGTTGGTGCAGATAATTATGAAATAATTGTGCAGCCGGGCGTTGATTATGTTGTAAATTATAAAGCGATGTTGTGACTTGTGAATGGGGAATTGTGAATGGTGAGTTGTTAATTGTGAATTAAACCTCGAAGAGGGGACCTTAATATAAACTGAAAAAAACAAATTTACCAAATCCCGAAGCGGAGCGTCGTTAAGTTAAGGGTATTTTAAAGTATAAAATACCCGATTCCAGTTCCCTCTCCTTTGGAGAGGGGTTGGGGTGAGGTAATAGAAAAGCTTAACTTAATGACATTGCCCAAAGGAGTGATATTATAAATTGATTTGTATCTAAATGAAAATAGTTGTGTTTAAATATTCTGGTAAAATGAAAAAAATAATTCTGATATATGGTTCATTAATTTTTGCGTCTGCTTCTGCACAAAACGGTTTAGTCAACACCATGCAAAGCCCTCATGCAAAATTAAACAGCGTAGGCATGAGCCATGTACAATGGACAAAAGGTTTTTGGGCAGAAAGATTTCAGGTGTGTAAAGATGCAATGGTACCGCAATTGTGGGCAACTTACACCAGCGATAGTTTTTGTTTTGCATTTAAAAATTTTAAAGTGGCCGCATCTATAGATACTGGCAGATTTCGTGGCCCTTCTTTTCACGATGGCGATTTTTATAAAACACTGGAAGCAGTAGCCGCTTTGTATGCATCCACAAAAGATAAAAAATTAGATGCCATGATGGATGATGCGATTGCAGTAATTGCAAAAGCACAAAAAGAAGATGGTTATATTTATACCAAATCAATCATCGAACAAAAAAAAACTGGTAAGAAGGAAATGTTTGATGATAAGTTAAGTTTTGAGGCGTATAATTTCGGGCATTTAATGACAGCCGCTTGCATACATTACCGGGCAACCGGAAAAAATAGTTTGTTGGATGTGGCGAAGAAAGCAACTGATTTTTTAATTCACTTTTATAATACCGCTACAGCAGAGCAGGCACGTAATGCCATTTGTCCTTCGCATTACATGGGCATTACAGAAATGTACCGCACCACAAGAGATAAAAAATATTTAGAGCTGGTAAAAAAATTAATTGATATAAGGGGCATGAGCGAAGGCAGTGATGATAACAGCGATCGCTTACCATTCAGGCAAATGAAAGAAGTAAATGGCCATGCGGTAAGAGCCAATTATTTATTTGCTGGTGTGGCAGATGTATATGCAGAAACCGGCGATGAAACTTTATTACAAACATTGGGCCTGATGTGGGATGATGTGGTGAATCAGAAAATGTATGTTACCGGTGGGTGCGGTGCATTGTATGATGGATTATCGCTTGAAGGCATTTCTTATAAACCCGATTCGATACAAAAAATACAGCAGGCTTACGGTAAAGATTACCAGCTGCCCAATAAAACTGCACACAACGAAACCTGCGCCAACATTGGCAATGTATTATGGAACTGGCGCATGCTGCAATTAACCGGCGAAGCCAAATATGCGGATGTTATAGAGCTTTCATTATACAACAGTGTGTTAAGCGGAATAAGCATTGATGGTAATAAATTCTTTTACACTAATCCTTTGGCAGCAGCAAAAGAGTATCCTTACGATTTAAGGTGGAGTGGGGGCCGACAAAAATATATCAGCAAGAGCAATTGTTGTCCGCCAAATGTAATACGCACCATTGCCGAAGTAAATAATTACATGTACAGCATTGGCGAAAAAGGTTTGTATATAAATATGTATGGCGGCAATATTTTGAACACCGAATTGCATGATGGTACAAAATTAAAACTGGAACAAACCACTAATTATCCATGGGATGGAAAAATTACAATGACCATAAAAGAAGCGACAAAAGATGTGGTGAATATTTTTTTAAGAATTCCAGGTTGGGCCAAAGGTTATTCTTTAAAAATCAATAATTCTTTTCCTAAAGTAAGGGATACGATAAATGGTTATGTAATTGCAGGAAGGCAATGGAAAGCCGGTGATAAAATTGAATTGATTTTAAACATGCCCGTAAAATTATTAGAAAGTAATCCTTTGGTAGAAGAAACAAAAAATCAGGTAACGGTAAAGCGTGGGCCAATTGTTTATTGCCTGGAGTCTGCCGACCTGCCAAACCAAAATGTATTTGATATTTTAATTCCATCTTCAATAAAATTTCAACCTGTACCCATGAAAATTGATAATGGTAATGTAATGGCGTTAGCCGGCGAAGCAAGAGTTTTGCAAAAATTTGACTGGAATAATAAATTGTACAGAGAAGTGAATACAACATCAACACCTGTAAAAATAAAACTGATTCCTTATTATGCATGGGCAAACAGGGGGCAAACGGATATGACGGTGTGGATGCCATTATTGAGATAATTGATAAATAAAATGAAAAAAATAATTTACACAGCACTTGCGTTTTTTTATTCACTATTCACTATTCACCATTCACAGGCACAACTGGTAGATAAAACTCCGGCTGCAATTCCCAATGCACCCTCAATTTATAATACCGAACCATACGAAGATGCAACTGTAAGCGGCATCAACAGAGAGGCATCAAGAGTAACTGCTTATTCTTATGCTAACATAAACGATGCATTAAAAAATGACAGAGAAAAAAGTGGTCGCTACATTTCTTTAAACGGCGATTGGGATTTTTCCTTTGCACTAAAACCCGGCGATGAACCTAAAGATTTTTATAAAAAGAAAGTTGTTGGTTGGAAAAAAATACCCGTGCCTTCCAATTGGGAAATGCAGGGTTATGATAAACCGATTTATAAAAGTGCGGTGTATCCTTTTCGACCCGTAAATCCACCGCATGTCCCTAAAGATTACAATGGAGTGGGTTGTTATCAAAGATCATTTACAGTTCCGGCAGATTGGAAAAATAAAAATATCACCATACATTTTGGTGGCGTAAGTTCTGCTTACAAATTATGGATCAATGGAAAATTTTGCGGCTATGCCGAAGATAGTTTTCTGTCATCCGAATTTAATATCACACCTTATTTAAAAGCGGGAGAAAATATTATTGCTGTTTGGGTAATAAGATGGAGTGATGGTAGTTTTTTAGAAGACCAGGATCAGTGGCGTATGAGTGGCATTCACCGTGAAGTATATCTAATGGCCGAACCAAAATTGCGTATTGCCGATTTTTTTTATCAAACTAAATTAGATAAGGATTATAAAGATGCCGTGTTAAGCATTCGTCCACGGATCGAAAATTTAACCGGCAAGGAAGCAGGAGGTTATAAATTAAAAGTGCAATTGTATGATGCAACTGATAAAGCAGTTTTATCAAAACCATTAGAAAAATCAACCAATGACATCATCAACGAAATTCATCCCCGTTTAGACCAGGTGAAATTTGGTTTGCTGGAAACAAAAATTATCAATCCCAAAAAATGGAGTACCGAAGAACCGAACCTGTATAAATTAGTATTGAGTTTAGAAGACAGCATCGGAAATATCCTGGAAGTAAAAACTTGTAAACTCGGTTTTCGTTCTATCGAATTTAGAAAAGACGACAGTAAATTACTCATCAATGGCAAGCTTACTTATTTGTATGGTGTAAACCGTCCCGATCATCATCCCACAAAAGGCAA
>JAYURK010000123.1:0-38527 GCA_043756235.1 Ferruginibacter sp.
AAAAAGCAAGTTGCTTTTTATCGGGCAATACTTTTCTTAATACCACCGTACGCATGTTAACGCCTTCTGCATTTACGTTTGCCACTACCGGATTATGAAAGGCATCTTTATACCTTAATGACCCATTTAATAAACGGTTCCAAATATCTTTTTCTAAACCGGGTAAATCATAATTTATACCATCTATTAAAATTGTGTTCATAGCAGCAATAACATTTTTTTAAACAGATAGTTTTTAACTAAAACAAAAACTATTTAATTTCAACTACAACACCTGCACTATCAAAAACTTTAAATAATGCGTATTCTCCTGTCCTCTTATTATGGGATGATCGGCGCTTTGTGCATTAAAAACAACCTGCCGTATTTTTCGTTTGGCATCTTTGGCGGCCATTTGTATAATGTCTAAAAATAATTCGGGCTGTACCAAATTGGTGCAACTGGAGGTAACTAAAAAACCACCGGGCTTTACTAATTTCATTCCACGCAAATTAATTTCTTTATAGCCTGCAACTGCTTTATCAATGGTACTGCGGCTTTTGGTAAACGATGGAGGGTCGAGCATTACCACATCCCATCTTTTGTCTTCTTTGGTCCAGTTTTTTAATACATCAAAAGCATTCACACAATCAAAGCGGCAAATTTTTTCCAGGCCGTTTAGTGCTGCATTCTTATTGCACATGTCAATGGCGTTTTGAGAAATATCTAAACCCAATACAGATTTGGCGCCATAATATGCAGCGCTAATTTCGAAAGAGCCTGTGTAACAAAAAGCGCCGAGTACATCAGCATCTTTTACAATATGCTGTATGGCACGGCGATTATCCTGCTGATCTAAAAAGTAGCCGGTTTTTTGCCCGTTGGCAATATCAATATTAAATTTTATTCCGTTTTCGTTTATAACAATGTTGGTATCAAATTCGGCTGAAAGAAAACCTTTGTGCTGTTCCATTCCTTCCAGCTCACGAACGGGTACATCATTACGTTCGTAAATACCTTGGGGCGTAAATATTTTTTCCAGCGCTTTTACAATTGCAGGTTTCCATACATCAATACCAAGGGCTAAAGTTTGTATCACAAAATAATCGTTGAATTTATCAATAATTAATTGCGGCATATCATCAGCTTCTCCAAAAATTAATCTGCAGTTTTCGCTGTAGCCAATTTTTTGGCGGTATTGCCATGCCTGTAAAATACGGTTGTAAAAAAATTTATCGTCAATAGTTTCATTTTTATCCCTGGTTAGCAGCCGTACCGATATTTGCGATTGCGGATTATAATAGCCACGGCCAATAAATTTTTTGTCGAATGTGAAGACATCCACAATTTCGCCAGGCTTTGCATTCGTGTCTTTTTCTTTGCCTGTATTAACCTCATTGGCAAATATCCATGGATGCCCCAGCTCCACCCTGCGGCTTATATTTTTGTTTAAAACAATGCTCTTCATGGCGTAAAGTTACCCATTTAGCTGTCAGGGCATTCAAATTGTCCACAGAAGCCCGTTAATTTTGCCAATTTGGCTGCAAAACAACGCTTGGCAAAATGTTTGACTGTTGTACCTTCGCAACCAATTTTTAAAATTAGTATGAAAGAAAAAGAAGTTACAACACCTGATAACGAGAGCATGAATATTAATGCCGATGCCGATGTACCCGGTAATACCCATTTAAGCAATGAAGGTGCCGAAGATGAACTGGAAAAAATAAAGACCGAACTGGATGAACAAAAAGATAAATACCTGCGTCTTTTTGCCGAGTTTGATAATTTCAGGCGTCGATCAAAAACAGAAAGGGATGACCTTGTAAAAATTGCCTCTAAAGATGTGATTGTAAAATTGCTGGATGTAATGGATGATTGTGACCGTGCCGAAAAACAATTGCAAACCAGCGATGATGTGGCTTCTATAAAAGAAGGCATCAGCTTAGTGTTTAATAAATTAAGATCTACACTTACTAACAAAGGACTTAAGGCTATGCAAAGCATCAATACCGAATTTGATGTAGAAAAACATGAAGCTATTACAGAAGTACCTGCGGCTGATGATATGAAAGGTAAAGTGGTAGATGAAGTGGAGAAAGGGTATTATTTAAATGATAAAATTATAAGGTTTGCAAAAGTGGTGGTAGGAAAATAACCCCTATCCCCTAAAGGGGGAAATGGAGAAGAACTTAGCGAAAAAAGAAAAGAAGATTATAAATTAAAATTGCTCCGCACGAGCTTAAGGTGGGTGGAGAAAGGGATTATTTAAATGATAAGATTATAAGGTTTGCGAAAGTGATGGCAGGAAAATAACCCCTATCCCCTAAAGGGGAAAATAGAGAAGAACTTAGCGAAAAAAGAAAAAAAGATTATAAATTAAAATTGCTCCGCAGGAGCATAAGGTGGGTAGAAAATGAGGTTTATGTTTTTCAACGTCCCGTAGGGACGACAGGTGCTTTTGCAAAACATAATAAAAGATCAATAGAGCAAAAATGTTGAAGAGTGCGACCTGCCTACCGGCAGGCAGGCGCCAATGAAGTAAAATAGAATTAATAAAGCCGGGAACAAAAAAATTTTAAAACTAAAAACCACTTTCTCTTTTTAGAGATAAGCGTACATGAAAAAAGATTTTTACGAAATTTTAGGAGTAACAAAAGCTGCATCTCAGGATGAGATAAAAAAAGCATACCGTAAAGTGGCCATGCAATTTCACCCCGACCGAAACCCCGGTGATAAACCTGCAGAGGAAAAATTTAAAGAAGCTGCCGAGGCCTATGAAATTTTAAGCGATGCTGATAAAAGAGCTCAGTACGACAGGTTTGGGCACCAGGCGTTTAGCCCGGGCCGTGGTGGTGGCGGCAACTATGGTGGTGGCATGAACATGGATGATATCTTTAGCCAGTTTGGAGATATTTTTGGTGATGAAAGCCCGTTTGGAAGTTTTTTTGGCGGTGGTGGTGGAAGAAGAAGCAGTACCGGCCGGAGCCGTGGTGTTAGGGGCAGCAACCTGAGGGTAAAAATAAAATTGAATTTTGAAGAAATTGCAAAGGGAACTACTAAAACTATAAAGGTAAAAAAATATGTGCTGTGTAACACCTGCGGTGGCAATGGCGCTAAAGATAAAAATAGTGTAAGCACCTGCGGTAGTTGTGGCGGCAGCGGGCAGGTACGCAGGGTACAAAATACTTTTTTGGGCCAGATGCAAACCGTAACCACCTGCCCCACCTGTAATGGCGAAGGCACCACAGTTACAAATAAATGTACGGCCTGTAAAGGTGAAGGAAGAGTTTATGGAGAAGAAACGGTTACTATTGATATACCGGCTGGTGTGCAGGAAGGGATGCAACTGAGTGTGGGTGGTAAAGGCAATGCCGGCGAACGGGGTGGCAGCAATGGCGACTTAATTGTTTTAATTGAAGAAGAAGCACATGCCCAATTACACCGTGATGGATTGAATGTAGCTTTTGATTTACATATTTCTATTCCCGATGCTGTGTTTGGTACACAGGTAGAAGTGCCAACTATTGACGGCAGGGCAAAAATAAAAATTCCACCAGGCACACAGAGTGGAAAAATTTTCCGTTTAAAAGGCAAAGGCTTTCCAAATGTAAACAGTTACGAAAAAGGCGACCAGTTAATACAGGTAAATGTTTGGACACCGCAACATGTAAGCAGCGAAGAAAAACAAATGCTGGAAAAATTACAGCTTAGCCAAAATTTTGTACCCAAGCCCGATAAAAATGATAAATCGTTTTTTGATAAAGTGAGGGAGATGTTTAGTTAAAGGGTGAATGGTGAATGGACAATGGTGAATTTTTAGCGTATAGGATATCAGCCATCACACATCTACATTAATCCTCTTTATGTTTTTTTCCTCTTTTAGATTTGTAAATTTTCTTGGCCTTATCAATCAATTGTAAAAACTCTGTTTGCAAATAATCTTTGGGGTCGTAAGAATCTACTGCAATAGTTTCTATTTCTAACCACTCCGCATCTTTGATATACTTTGATTGTTTTACCTTAAGCCCAAACATGGTTACGGCAGTTGCAAATTGCAATTCTTTATCCAGCTCTTTAAACGCAGTAAACGCAGCAGGGCAAATATACTCTATCATTTTATGAGCTGAATCATTACACAAACTATAGCGCATTGATAGTTTTGCCATTCCATCTGCATCAGTTATTTCTCCGGTAAAAAGCCGTTCATCTTCGGGCACAATTTCAAACACAGCCAGTATGCTGCTGCCACTTCCTATTTCTCCACCCTCCATATCAATAGTAGTATCCTGTACAGCATCACGTTTATTATCAAACCCGATTAACCGGTATTGCTTTACCATTTTTGGATTAAACTGCATGTTCATGTACACATCATCGGCAACGGCATAAAAAGTTTGTGTAAGTTCTTTTACCAGCACTTTTTCAGCCTCGTTAATATCATCTAAATAAGCGTAATTACCATTGCCCCGTTTTGCCAGTGTTTCTAATTTGGAATCTTTAAAATTACCCATGCCTACACCCAGGCAGGTAAGAAAAACTCCCGATTGTCTTTCCTTGGTAATTAATTCATCCAATGCTTTTTCGGATGTAAGGCCAACATTAAAATCGCCATCAGTTGCCAATATTACCCTGTTACTGCCATTTTTATTATAGGTACTCCGTGCCAGCTGGTAAGCAGTCATTATTGCTGCTTCGCCGGGTGTATCGCCACTGGCAGAAAGTTCTTCTATAGATTTAATTATTTTTTCTTTTTCGGCTCCGCCTGTAGGTTGTAACCAAATGCCCACCGTGCCACCATAAATAACAATTGAAATAGTATCTACAGGCCGCAGGTTTTTTACAAATAACTGAAACGCCGCTTTTAATAAAGGCAGCCGGTTGGGCATATCCATACTTCCCGACACATCAATTAAAAAAACAAAATTGCTGGGCGGCACTTTTGTAAGGTCTAATTTATTTGCGTTGATATTTAAAAACAGTAATTGTTTGTTCTCGTCCCAGGGGCAACCGGTAAGTTGCGATGCTACTTTAAATACCTCACCCGGTGCAGGCTCCCTGCGGTGCAGGTTAAAATAATTTACTAATTCTTCTGTACGTACTGCATCCGGCGGCACGGTACTGTTCATATTTATAAACCGGCGTATATTGCTGTACGATGCTTTATTTACATTTAACGAAAACCCTGTGTTAGGAAATTTATTTGCAGTAACATATTCGTTTTCTACCAGCTGAAAATAAGTTTCGTTATTAACAAACCAATTGTATTTTTTTGTTTGGTTAAAATTTTTGGTAACAGAAATAAGTTTGGGCTTATGGCGGTTTACCGACGAAGGCGAAACTTTTAAATTTACAGATTGCCATTGATCGGCATTTACTTTAATGGTTTTAGCTTCGTAACCATCCATGCTAAACGAAAGAGAATCGAGCAATGATTTTGTAATAATACCAAACTCGCCGGAACCGCCGGAATAATATAACTGGTGACTGGAATGAACAATAATTTTTACGTTTGAAAGGCTTTGATTTTTTTCATTCTTTACTTCGCCACGAATGTAATATTGTGCGTTTGCAGCAACAGCAGCAGATAGTATTAGGATGATATAAAGCAATCGTTTTAGCACAAGAAGAATAATTGCAATAAAATTATTTTGGTTAAAGACAATCTTTTTCCGCTTTGTGTTGCCTGCTACTCCTCTATTAACTGGTAAATTTCCTTTAAATTTCTACCTAACCCGTCAAAATCCAAACCATAGCCAAGCAAAAATTTATTGGGTACGTTAAAGCCAAGGTAATCAATTTTTACCGGAAACAACAATGCGGATGGCTTGTGCAGCAGGGCGGCAATTTTTAAAGAGGCTGGTTGCTGGTTAAATAGCTGGGGTAAAAATTCGTTCAAAGTTTTTCCCGTATCTACAATGTCTTCTATAATTATTACGTGGCGCCCGTTTAAAGGTTCATCAAGCCCGATAGAAGTAATAACATTACCAGTGGAAGTGGTGCCTTTGTAACTGGCCAGTTTAATAAAACAAATTTCTGCTTCAATAGTAATGGCTTTAAACAAATCGGAAGCAAACATAAAAGACCCATTAAGTATAGCTATAAAAAGTGGCCGTTTACCCTCGTAATCACGGTTAAGCTGAGCCGCTAAATTGTCTATTTGCTCCTGTATTTGTGCTGCTGTAATAAAGGGATTGAATTTTTTATTATTTACTTCGATATTCATTGTGGAGTATAAATTTGCAGGTGAAATTGCAGTTTTTTTGATGCGCTACTTTTTAGTTGGATATAATTAATTGCTGACCGATGCTTAACACATCGCTTTGTAAATTATTCCAATCTTTTATTTGCTGTACCGTAATGTTGTACTTTTTTGAAATAGAATACAGCCCTTCTTTTGGCAGCACAGTGTGAGTTGTTGTTTTTGTTACTGGTTGCGTATCATCATTTTTTATTATTGCAACTGCAGGTTGACTGATTGGCCTTAAATATATTTTTGCGCCGGCTTTAATGGGTTCAGCACCCTTAAGATTGTTATAATCCAGCAGGTATTGCAACTGTATGCCATTTTTTTGAGCAATATCGTAACTGGTTTCGCCAGCTTTGGCAATGTAAAAATCCCTGTCGCCGGTTTTAGATTTTTTTTCAAGAAATACAAATTGATTTTTTGTAAGCATCCCATCTTCTGCCAACTCATTAAAACCAAGTAGCTTATTTAAATTGATATTATTTTTTGTTGCCACCACCAGCAATGAAGTTCCTTTACCGGCAAACACACATTTGCTGCCGTTAACTTCAATAACCTTATCGCCTGCATCAAGCACACTTGTTTGGTCAGCCTCCTGTTCTACAGCAATAATATTTGCTGCTGTTTCCGGATCTTCTTTTACAATTACTTCTTTGTCATCCTGATATTGGCCGGCATTAAACCTGGGTGCTTCATCTGCGGCAAGTAAAGTATACTGTTGTAAATTATGTTGTTCAATATGTTTGATAAGAATAAGCGGATACTTAGGATTGGTGGCATAGCCTGCTTGTTTTAATCCATAGGCCCAGCCTTTGTAATCTTTTACATCAAGCTTAAATAGAAAACTGTAGCGGTCGTTGCCTCTTAAAAAATTGCTGTGGTCGCGGTAACTTTCTTCGGCCGATTTGTATAAACGGAAACATTCTCCAATAGCATCGTCATCATGCGTAACGCCACCGGCCGTCCAGTTACTTTTACATTTTATGCCAAAATGATTATTTGATTTTTTTACCAGCGGGCTGTTACCACTTTCTGTTTCCAGTAGGCCCTGTGCAAGTGTAATGGCTGCCGGTACGCCCATTCTTTTCATCTCTCTTATAGCGCTTTCTTTATACAACTCAATATACTGCGATGGGGTAAGCACATCCTGTGCAAAAACAAACGCACTGTAAAAAAATAATACGCCTGCAATAAATAGTTTTTTCATTGGTTATATTTTTTTTATCAGCATTAAGCCGTCCCTTACTGTAAGCAACACCTGCTGCACTCTTGTATCTTTTGCTACATGCTCGTTAAAGGCATGGATGGCTTTTGCATTTTTACCTTTTATTTCGT
The DNA here is from genome assembly GCA_043756235.1 of Ferruginibacter sp. GTDB lineage: Bacteria > Bacteroidota > Bacteroidia > Chitinophagales > Chitinophagaceae > Ferruginibacter. The sequence continues at coordinate 7,559 of JAYURK010000123.1, forward strand.
GTTGTAAAACTTCTCCATGAAACAAAACATTATCAGCAATAATAAATCCACCGGGTTTTACATGGGGCAAAGTTAATTCGTAATACTCAATATAGCTCACTTTATCAGCATCAATAAAAACTAAATCCCATTGCTGTTTAAGTGTACACATTACCTGCCGGGCATCTCCCAAATGTAAAATTATGGTATCCTTAACGTTTGCTTTTTCAAAATATTTTTTTGCTGTTGCCGCATCATCTTCCCTTATTTCGATAGTATGCAGTTGTCCGTTTGGTTGCAACCCTTTTAATAAACACAATGCGCTAAAGCCGGTAAACGTTCCTATTTCTAAAATTTGCTGCGGCTTTATCATGCAGCTGATCATTGTTAAAAATTTTCCCTGCACATGGCCGCTTAGCATTTGAGCATGCGGATGATTTTGCAAAGTATACGCTTCAATCTCCAGCAATATTTCATCTAATGGCGATGAAAATTGTTTTGCATAATCTTCAGCAATATGATTTATTATCTCCATTAAAAATTTGGCGCTAAAGGTTTTGTTTTATAATAATCCAGCATAAAATCCAGCACTTCGTCTGCAGTATCAAACAGGTGAATTAAATCCAGGTCTTCGGGATTAATATTGTGCTCCTCTTCTCCCATCGTTTCTTTTATCCATTTTATTAATCCGCCCCAATAACTTTTCCCTACCAGTATCATAGGTGATTGTTTAAATTTTCCGGTTTGAATTAAAGTAGCTACTTCAAAAAATTCATCCATGGTGCCAAAGCCGCCGGGCATCATAATAAAGCCTTGTGAGTATTTTACAAACATTACTTTTCTTACAAAGAAAAAATCGAAATTTAAGGATTTATCTCTGTCGATAAATGGATTGGGGTGTTGTTCAAAAGGCAGATCAATATTTATACCTACAGATTTACCTCCTGCAATTGATGCACCTTTATTGGCCGCTTCCATTATGCCGGGGCCACCACCGCTTATAATACCAAAACCTTCTTCGGCAAGGCGTTTGCTTATCTCTACTGCCAGTTCGTAATATTTATTACCCGGTTTTGTACGGGCACTTCCAAAAATAGAAATGCAGGGGCCTATCCTGCTCAATGCTTCAAAGCCATCAACAAATTCGGCCATTATTTTAAATATTTGCCAGCTGCTGTGTGCCTGGCTTTCTTTCCAGCTGCGTTGTTTTAAATTGTTGATTGATCCGTTCATTTTTTTGGTTTGATTGTATAAATAGAATGCCATTCTACACTTTTTATTGTGTGGAATGGCACTTACTAACTGTGTAAAGGTAGGAAGAAAATTATCAAGTATAAGCCAACTAATCAATATAAATTAGCGGGTGATGATAAGATTATTACCTGTTGTTATGGTAACCGACACCCCTGGCTTTGTGGTTAAGCTTCTGCAATAAACTGTAGAATTTACCTGAGGAAACCTTGGTACTGCTGTATTAATAATTACATCAGTGTTATCATCCGGTAAAGAACCACAACCCCAATTAGCAGGATTTTCCCAAATATTATCAATAGCACCTGTCCATGTTGATGCAAACCTCAATGTGTAAATCTGGCTTGTGGTTTGACCAATTAAATCTGAAATTATACAACGATACCTGTAATTGTACCAATTTGTTGGCGGATTGGTTAAAGTTAATGTGGGATTATCTGCCCCTGAATAAACAGACCCTGATACAATATTTTCAAATCCATTTCCTGCATCTGCCTGCCATTGATAGGTTTTAGTATTATCATTTGTGCCTGCAAAAAACGTAACATCCCCCTGAGTACAAGCATTTGTAATACTTTCATCTACCGGAAAACCTACATAAATAAATGCGCTATCTGTAAAACCTTTGTAGTTAAAAATTATATGCGTTGTACCTGTATCTTTTGTAACAAACAGCCTTACGGAATCTACATATTTTACTACATTGGTATCTGCAATACTAAATGTGAGTGAATCTATATTATTATTTAAGCTGCCGATATAAGTTGTATAAACTGTATTGTAAGACGGAAGAAAGAATTGATTACTATTCAGGTTCTGCGATTTTTGGCTAACATAAAAACCTTTTAAAGTATCTGAAGAAACTACATTTATTACAGCTGTATCAGAATGACAAATTGTAAACCCTAATGAATCATAAATACCTTTTACCATTAACATACTATAGCCAATGGCATTAGACTGAATTTTTACATTAAATGTTTGATTGGCAACTTTAGATGATGATTCATAATGGTCTCCCTGAAAAAACAGTTGTATTCTTTTTAAACCTACAGTATCCCTTATCAAAATATTTATATCAGAAGTGCTATCTACGTATAAGCTTGTTCGGGTTAATGGATTAATAATTTTTACATGAGAAGTATCTATAAAATTTAATATAGAATCTGATGCCTGTGCTGCATTCTCGGCTCTATAAATTGCCGAGCCATTGCCATTAGGGTTAGCCGCAATTTGATTAGCAAAATAAACAGAATTAATGGAAGAATTTAACAACCGCATAACCTTTGTACCAACTGCATTATCATCTGTTATTTGCAAATGATTTCGATTTAAGCCATAACTGTTTGTGGCAGGAAAAATTGTATTAATATCTTCTACTTCAGGAATTGAATTAATATTCAAACTTGGAAATTGACTTGATACTGGAACTACGACATCACTATTTGATAAATAATTTGGATAACCATAATGCAATGAAATATAAGCATTGAGAGAATTTACAATTGCGTCAGTTCCCGTTGCAACACCAGGGAGTGTAAGACCGAATAAAGCCAATAGAGCTTTTGTTGAATTGTTTCCATTAAAAGCAAGGATTAAAGCAGCATCAGGCAAATTGTATCGATCGATATCACCGCCTATCATGTGATTTTTTACAACTGTTGTCCCGAATCGTATTCCCCCATTAACTGCTCTTAAATCTTTAATTGCAGGAGAAGGAATATAATAAGAACCAAAAACATTGGATGAACCTTGAACAAAAAAGCCTTTGATAGGGTCAGCAGCAGTAGGGGAAAATGTTACTGGCACATACCAACTTGGTAATAAATCCACAACCAAATCTGCAATAGGGCTTCCATTATGTGGTGTATTAATGGTAATCAACTTATTTATAAACCCTTTTTTATAATTATTGTTTGAAAAATAAGCTGCCGGATATTTATTAATTACAGTTCTTGCTATACAACCTCCCATACTATGGCATACATAATCTACTTTGTTACTTGCGTATCCCTGTGAACGTATCTGGTTAATAACTGCTTTAAAAGAATTATCCATGCTGCCTAATAACTCAACAGCATTTCTATCATACGATCCATAGTTTATTAAAGTAGGGAGTTTCCCATATTTCCAGATAGTCTGATTATTAATTACATTTTTAAAATAAGCTGGCCCATTACCAATATCAAATTTTGCATTAGCGAAAGATTCCCTGCTGCCATTTAAACCATGCACCATTAACAAAGGTGGTCGAACAATTCTTATATTATTTGCAGTAATTGCAGTGGTTGTATTATCCGAATAGGTAATTGTAAAATCAACTTTTATTACTCTTTCAGCAGCACCGGAATTTGCAGTCTGTGTAAAGTCATCAGGCGATACTAACCAAAAAGAAAAATTAAGATTATTAGAAGGTATTACAAATACAGTGTCACAAGTGGTGGCATTAGCATTATTTGCTTCTTCGCTATATATAGCAGTAACTTTTGCAGGTTTTATTTTACCAATTAAATCTGTACCCGTTGCGTTACTGCTAAGGTCAATAATGCTTGCATGAATATTTTTTACCGCTTTTATATTCGCAACATCTTTAGTTAATTTAATAATAATACGGGAAGTTCCATCGGCTGCTAAACCGTTAGGGTTAGATATATTTATTGGTGAAGTAAAACTTTTATCCCATTCCAAACTATGTGTAAAGCCACCATTGCCAGCGGCAATAACGTTAAATGCAACACTGGTATCATTATTGGCTAAATTATCCAGGTCGGTTACTTTTATAATGTAAGTGCCTGCCTGAGTAAATGCATAAGAATAAGCAAACTCTTTAGTTTGATTACTTTGCACTTGTAGAAATATTTTATTGCTTGCAATTGTTTGCCAGGTACTGCCGCCATTGTTCGAAGCTTCAACTTTGTATTTCTTTTGCACAAAACCACTTATACCGGTAGCGCTGCTATTAGTTACATAATCTACCCATCTTATTTGCATAACTGTATTCATAAGATGGCTACCAAGAGCAGTAGGTTCTGTTACTATAAGATTTTGCAGTACAGGATTATTAACCCGAAACTTAATTGCAGCAGTTGTTTGCCCGGTATTAATGTCTGTAGCATATACGCTATGTTCACCATTAAGCATTGAAGCTGTAATGGGCAATTGATAAGTAAAACCACCATTAGGTAAATAGGTAATGGTGTTAATTGGTATTATATCGCCGCTGCTATTTTTTATAACTAAATTTACCAAGCCACCTGTAGTAAAATCTTTGCCTGTTATGGTTTGTGTTTGGCCAATGTTTAACGTGGCTTTTGAAGTGAATATTTTAGGACGCATATAGGTTACCGGGTCAAGGCTGAATTTTATTACAAAAATATCACGACTACCTATAGAGGTCATATTGTACACTCCTGCTCCAGGGTCAAAATCTACAGTACCGGTAAAACTACCTGTGGTATAAATATTTCCATAGGGATCAAGTGCTGATGGCCGTGTTCCACTAAATGAGCCCCCCAATTGTCTTGACCAAAGCATATTCCCATTAGCATCCAATTTTACAATAGAATATGTAGCAACGTTCGCGGTGTAAATTGTGCTGCTAGCATAAATATTGTTTGCAGCATCAATAGCTACAGAATTTTCAATCCCGTTAATTTGCTTAGCCCACAGAAAATTTCCATAACTATCTAACTTTAGAATAAATCCTCCTAGCGCATTCATTGTAGTCATGTTATAGACTCCCGGACCGGGATCAAAGTCAATTGTAAAGTGAAAAGCGCCGGTAGTATAAACATTTCCATTATGGTCAGTTGTAATAGAATATATTGCGTCTAGGTGTCCTCCGACAATGTTTTTTACCCATACAAAATTCCCGGAAGCATCAAGTTTAGAAATGAAAAAATCATTATTATTTCCTGCTGTTAAACTATAAACTCCGGAACCTGGGTCAAAGTCAGCAGTGCCTTTAAAAATTCCCGTTGTGTAAACATTGCCGCTTACATCTAATGCTATCGATTGACTCCTGACAATGCAATTGAGAGTGGCACCCAATTGCTTTGCCCATACAAAATCTCCAGAAGCATCTAGTTTAGAAATGAAAACATCACCACCAGTATTCGGGGTCATATTATAAGTTCCAGTTCCCGGATCAAAATCAACTATATCCCAGAAAACCCCGGTAGTAAAAATGTTTTCGCTTCCATCAATACCAATTGATGTACTTGCCTCCCCACTGATGCCGGTAAATTGTTTTGCCCATACAAAATTTCCAGAAGCATCTAGTTTGGAGATAAAAATATCCCGCACTCCCGAAGCAGTCAGGTTGTAAGTTCCTGCACCGAGATCAAAGTCTGCAGTGCCTTTAAAAATTCCCGTTATATAAACATTACCATTTGTGCTAACGGCTAAAGCGAGACAATTTGAAGGACTTATTGTATATGTTGCAGCCCCACTGAATTGCTTTGCCCAAACGAAATTCCCTGCAACATCCAGTTTAGATATATATATATCACTTGTTCCTACTGCAGTTAAATTAAATGTTGAAGGCCCGGGATCAAAATCTACTGTACTTGAAAAGTATCCGGTAGTGTAAACATTACCCTGGCCATCAACAGCCACTGTGGTGCCGCTTACATTATTATTTGCACCACCCATTTGCTTGGCCCAAAGAAAATTTGGAGTTTGAGCAAAAATATTATTGCCTAAAAAAAATAATAATGTAACAAAAATTAATTTTTTCATATTCAAATGAATTTAATTACAAAGAAGCAATGAATGGGGCTATTTTAAGTTGATTTTTTTTGCGGAGGCTTGTTAAGCAAAAAAAGTTTTTTAATGGGATAGGCTGGTTTTATATAAACAAGATAAGCATCTTTTTTAAAATATTACTATAATGGTTAATATTTTTAAGTGCAAATAGGTTTGATGGAAAGCTCAATACTGTGATTGGTTACCGTAATTTATGTTTAGCAAGGTATTTACATTTTAGCCCATTGATAAGATGGCGTCTAGGCGATAAAATTCTACATTACGTTTTACATTTCTATTTCCTTCCTTTTGAACTGTTTCCAAAATGGAAACAGTTAAACTCTTTTCTAATTCCCCGGTTTCGTAAATATTAAGTAACTGTTTATTTACAGAATGGAATTCAGCTTTAAATAATTTAGCAATACAGTTAATTATTTTCCCAAATTGCTAACATCCGCTTCAAATGATTTATCTGCACCTTTTTTAGAGATAAACCATAACCCTAAAAAAGTAAGTATCCCGTTTATTAAAATCAACTCGTTTCCAATTTTATACCCGCTAAAAATACTTTCTGATACAGATTTTAAACCAAGCGTAACATGCAGTTTCCTTTCGTACCATTCGGGGCTGCTGAGTACATCTAAACCCAAAGCCAGCAATGGCGCTATGATACAAACCGTCCAGATTAATTTATCATTTAAAGTGCGTTTGGTTAAAATGCCAAAAGAGAATAAACCTAACAGCGGTCCGTAAGTAATACCGGCAAACTTTAAAATAAAATCGATAATTAATTTATCGTTGATGGCTTTAAAGATAAGTACCATTATAAAAAAAACAATTGCAAAAGAAAAATGCACTTTCAACCTGGTCCGCTTCTTTTCTTTTTCCGATCCTTCTTTTTTGTTCATCCCTAAAATATCAATACAAAAACAGGATGTGAGTGATGTTATTGCACCATCTACACTGGGGAATAAGGCAGAGATTAATGCGATTATAAAAATAATACCGATTGTTCCGCTAAATGCATCGCTCAATGCAATAGTGGGAAACAGATCATCAGGCGCTACAGTAATATTATTGGTACCTGCATATAGGTAAAGTATTCCTCCTAAAAATAAAAACAAAAAATTTACAATCATCAACACCGCAGTAAACGTCATTATATTTTTTTGGGAATCTTTTATATTTTTTACGCTGATATTTTTTTGCATCATCTCCTGGTCAAGCCCCGTCATGGCAATGGCTATAAACATACCGCCAATAATATGTTTTAAAAAGTAGGAGCCGGCTTTTACATCCATATTAAATACCTGGGTGTAGCCTTTTTCATTCATCAATGACAAAGTGCTTCCAAAATCCATACCCATAGCTTTTATAATAACAAAAATACACACCACCAAACCCAGCAACATGCCGGTGGTTTGTAAGGTATCTGTATAAATAATTGTTTTTACACCCCCTTCAAAAGTGTATAATAAAATGAGTAATAATATAACCAAAGCAGTTACTACAAAAGGTATATGCAGTTTATTGAAAATAAAAATTTGCAAAATACTTATCACCAGGTATAAACGTGCCGTAGCACCTACCACACGGCTGAGTATAAAAAAGAATGCGCCTGCTTTGTGTGCATTTATGCCAAAACGTTTTTCCAGGTAAGTGTAAATGGAAGTGAGGTTCATTTTATAATACAATGGTATAAGCACAAATGCAATTACTATATAGCCAATTAAATAACCCAGTACTATTTGATAATAAAAGAAATTACCTGTGCCCACGCCACCCGGCACACTAACGAAAGTAACGCCACTAAGGCTGGTACCAATCATTCCAAAAGCCACCAGCATCCAGTTGCTGTTGCGGTTACCAATAAAAAAAGACTCGTTGTTACTGCCCCTGGAAGTAAAATAAGCAACAGCCAGTAACAGCAAAAAATACCCGATTACAAAAGAAAATAAAATTAATGGCGACATAATTAATAATGAATAATTGATAATGAAAAATGAATAATCCGGCAACGAATAATTAGATTGCAGGATAATTAAAATTCAAGTTAATTAATTTATGGCAATTACATCATTAGCAGTTTTTTGCGGCAGTAAAAGTGGCAACAATCCATTGTTCGAAGTTCATGCAAAACAATTAGGCGAATTATTAGCACAAAAGAATATAACCTTAATTTATGGCGGCGGCAATAAAGGTTTAATGGGTGCTGTAGCCAATAGTGTTTTAGAAAATGGCGGAAAAGTTACAGGCATTATACCGCAATTATTAACTGACAGGGAACACAGCCATAAAGGTTTAACCGAATTAATTGTTGTAGAGAACATGCACATCCGCAAAAAAATGTTGTATGAAAAATGTGATGCTGCAATAATTTTACCCGGCGGTTTTGGTACGCTTGATGAATTGTTTGAAATGCTCACCTGGAATCAGCTGAGCATTCACAACAAACAAATTTTTGTATTAAACACCGCAGGATTTTACAATCATCTTTTAGTGCATGCAAAAAACATGGAGCAGGAAGGTTTTTTATATGATGCCATTGGCGACAGAATGACCATGCTGGCTATACCTGAAGCATTGGAACAATTTCTTTAATCGTTTTGCCTTTTACCGCCGCCCTGGAATAAGGGGATTTGTATGCCTGCTCTTATTACTGGAAAATTTCTGCCGAGGCCATCTACATATGGCGACTCGGCTACTTTTGAAACATCCCATAATACCGAAAAAAAATACGCCATATCACCAACACCTTCTCTTCCGCTGCAATAGCCACCACCTACCAACACACTGTTGGCATCTACATTACTTGCAGGTAAAGTGTAGCCGCTGCCCTGTGCAGGAATATATTTAAGTTTAATAAAATTATGCTCGTATTGTACCTGTGCAAAAAGGAATTTTACGGGATACAATCTTACAAATGCGCCTGGCCCATAAACAGTTTGGCGTACTTTATCGCCCAACACCTGGTAATCTCTTTGAGAAGTATAATTATAATTTGCAGAAACAGCAACATCTATAAATTTATTTACACTGTACCCAAAATATGGAGTAATACCTAATACAGTACCGCCATTAAAGAATGAGGCGGTTATACTTCCACCTGTAAAAAAATTTTCTTTTTTAAATCCGCCTTTGGCAGTTTCTTCCTCTTTTTCGTATTGGGCAAATATGGCAGACGATATTGTGCAAATAAATACCGTTAAAACTATTTTCTTCATAATATTTTTTTTGAGTTTATAAGATGTGAACCTGATGCAATTATCATTTTTTTTTCGACATGGTCAGACGAGGACGTCAGACCATGTCGAAAATTTTTCCGCTGTTTAAAATATTGTTTGGGTCAAATACTTTTTTTATGCCTCTCATTAAAGATAGATTGGTTTTTTCAAAAACAATATCCATATATTCTTTTTGAATTAAGCCAATGCCATGCTCGCCACTGATGGTACCGCCCAATGATTTAACCAATGCAAACATGGCTTTAAGGCCCGGTATAATTTCGGGATTATTTAAACTGTAAATACTGCCTTCTTTTTTTATGCGGATGTGCAAATTGCCATCGCCGGCGTGGCCATAACAAACTGCGTGAAAATTGTACTGCCTGCCCAATTCTTTTACGCCATGTATTAAAGCGGGTAACGATGCCCTGGGCACCACCGTATCTTCTTCGATGGTATACCCCGCTAATTTTACTGCTTCGGCTACGCGGCGGCGCAATTTCCACAGCTCAGCTTTTTGTTGGGCATCATCTGCAAAAAATATTTCGCCACAATCAAACTGCGTCAGCAATGCTGCAATCTCCTCCATTTCACTCATTAAAGTTTCCATGTGGTTGCCGTCTACTTCAATTATTAAATGAGCTGCAATAGCATCAGTAACGGGCACTGCAACACTGTCCATCATGCTGCTTACAATTTTCAACGCATCAATTTCCACCAGCTCCAGTGCGCTGGGCGTAAAGCCTGCACGAAAAATAGCACTCACCGCTTCGCTGGCTTTTTCTAAATTATTAAAAGGTACCAGCATCAATAAATCGTACCGGGGATGCGGTAATAATTTTAAAACTATTTTGGTTACAATGCCCAGTGTACCCTCGCTGCCCACCATTAACTGGGTAAGATTATACCCGGTTGAATTTTTTAAAACATTGGCACCTGTCCAGATAATTTCCCCGGTGGGCAGCACCACCTGTAAATTCAATACGTAATCTTTTACCACACCATATTTTACTGCTTTAGGCCCGCCGCTGTTGGCGGAAATATTTCCACCGATAAAACAACTGCCCCTGCTGCTGGGGTCGGGTGGATAAAACAATCCTTTTTCTTTTACTGCATTTTGCAAAACTTCTGTAATTACTCCCGGCTCGGTAGTTACCTGCAAATTGCGTTCATCAATTTCTAAAATGGCGTTTAATCTTTCCATAGAAATTAAAACCCCGCCCAAATGCGGTAATGCCCCACCAGCCAGACCAGTGCCTGCACCACGTGGTGTAACCGGAATTTTTTGTGCATTGCAAATTGTCATGATGGCACTGATCTCTTGGGCAGTTTTTGGCTTAATGACCACGTCGGGCAAAAAATGTAAATTTTCTGTTTCATCGTGGGCATAATGATGTAAACTTTCTTCATCTGCCATAACATAGCCGTCTCCAACAATTGTTTTAAATTGTTGAATGTAATTACTTACAGTTGCTGCTTCATTTTCTTCCGTAATCATGTAACATTATTTGTGTAAAAATCGTATAAAATACTGAGTTGATAAAATGATGTTTCCTGATTAGTTCTCATCAGGCTAAAAAAATTAATTTTCACTTCTTCCTTAAATGATGCAACATTTATGTGCAGCACACTGGATATTTTTAAAATGTTAAATTTTATTTACAGATTGCATAAAATAAAATAGCTGTTTATATTTGTTACGAAATTGTTCGTATTTAATCATTAACCAACATAAAGTAAAGCCATGAAACAATTTATTTTAAAAAACAAAAATGCAATTGCAGTAGTAACAGCAGTGATGGTAATTGGTATTATCACCACGTCTTTTCAAGACACTCCTTTTAGCCCCGTAAAACCCTTTACGGTTAACCCCATTACTATTGATACGCCACCACAAAAAAAATTAAACCAGGCAGAAGTGGATAAGACAATGAAAGCAATGGAGCATACGCTGATGCAATTACAAGATCAATTGAAACAAATTGATCTGAACCAATTAAATGCTACCGTTAATAATGCCTTGAAAGAAGTGAACCTGCAAAAAATTATGGAGGAAGTGCAGTTAAGCCTTAAAGAGGTGGACATGAAAAAAATTATGGACGAGGTAAATCAATCTTTAAAGGAAGTGGACATGAAAAAAATTAATGCAGATATACAGCAAGCCCTTAAAGAAGTGGATATAAACAAAATAAATGCAGAAATTAATCAGTCGCTTAAAGAAATTGATACAAAAAAAATAAACGAAGAAATTAAAGAAGCAATGGAGCAAATGAAAATAGAACTAAAGAATATTAATACCGAAAGCATTAAAAAAGAATTAGAAAAAGTAAAAGAGGAATTAGAAAAAACCCGTGAGGAATTAAAAAAATCTAAAGTTACCATAAGCGTATAATAATTTATGGAAAACTAAAAACTGCCCCGCAAAAGCGGGGCAGTTTTTTTTATAAACAAAAAATGGAAAGCTTAGTAAAAAACAGGGCACATGGTCTGCCTGTCCTGGTTTTGAGGATAAAACCCTTTTTTAATAATACTAAATTCGCTTGCGCCGCGGTAGCCATTAAAATTGTTTAACGAACTCATAGTAGCATCGTAACTAAAAGTAAATTTCACATTTTTAATTTCAAAGCCAATCATAGGGGCAATGGCATCGCCTAAGCGGTAATATAAACCGGCCACTAATTGCTTTTCGCCAAACTCCGATAAATTATAATTTCCATTTAAACCAACAACCAATTCACTTGCTTTTGCCTGCGTGGTAAAATAAGCATTGGGGTTAATGATCACCCTGTCGTTTACTTTTAAAATGGCATTTAAAAAACCAATATGGCGCATAGGTATTCTTCCGGCATTGGTATTATCATTAAAAAAAGTTTCTTTAGGCCTGTTTACATGATGAATAGAATAGCCGGCATTGATGTAAACATTCTCTTGTGGAAAATAGGCATAATTCATTCCGGCCTGTATATCCATATAACTTACACTGCTGTTGTTTAAACTTACTGCAGTAACAGGGTTATCAAAAAATTTACCATCAAACTGATCAGGAAATTTTAATTTGGATTGATCGATACGTTTGTTGGCCCAGCCTACGTTAAAGCCTGCACTTAATAAACTGCTGCTGCCCAGTTGTTGGTGGTAGGCAACAGAACCATACACTTTGGTGCTGCGCAAACTGCCACTGCCGGCAACATCACTTAATACCACACCGCCAATACCCAACCACCCGGTTTCTAACCTGTCGCGGAGTAATTGAGCATCAGCAAAAATACTGGTGGTTTTATAAGGCACGCTCATAATATTACTAAACTGGTTTCTGTAATGAGCTCCAATTCTGTAATCGGCATCTGGTATAAAACCGGTATTTGCCGGGTTAGTGGTAAGTGGTGAATTAAAAAATTGGGAAAAATGAAGATCCTGTGCCTGCAAATTATTTGCAAACAAAGCAACTGCCAGTGTAAAAAATGATATTTTAATTTTGCCCTTCATTAAATGATTGCTCCTGTATTTTTTTTATTTTTAAAATTATCGCTATCTCAATAAAGTAATATCTCCTGTTTTTCGATATTTTTTTCCATCTGTAAATTCTACATCAAGGGTATAACTATATACATCCAAAGGTTGTACCACACCTTTAAAAGTGCCATCCCATCCCTGGTTTATATCCGAAGAAGCAAACATTAGCTGGCCCCAGCGGTTATAAATTTTCCAGCTCATTTTGCCTACTCCAAAGCCTTCTACTTTAACTATACCGTTATTATAACTGCCACCAGAAAACCTGCCGGGTGTAAATGCATTAGGCACATCAAGCAGCGGTCTTACAATTGCCGGCACTGCAGCCCTGAAAGTATCCACACAATCGGCATCATTAAACGCTAATAACACTACATTAAAAGTATCCGTTGCATTAAACTGGTGCACAGGATTTACTTCAGTAGATGTGGCACCGTCGCCGAAATTCCACAAATATCTTGTTGCTCCAACAGAAAGATTTGTAAATCTTGTTCGGGTATTTTCCAATGCCGGGTTTGGAGACCATGTAAAATCTGCGGTGGGTATAGGATAAACAGTAATAGTAAAATAGGCCGAAGTATCTACTTTGTTACACGTGGTACTATCGAAAGCAATAAGGCGCACATCATAAGATCCTACTAAAGTATACACATGCGTGGGTTCAAAATCTGTTGAGGTGGTGCCATCACCAAATTCCCAGATCCAGTCGGTGCCGCCTAAAGAATTATTTTCAAATATCGGGGTATAAGGTACACAGCCCCTGGTACTGGTATTGAATATTGCTTTTACATTTGGATTGATACGAAGTGTTTTTTCGGTTGAATCAGGAGCATTACAAAATGTACTGTCATCAACAATCAACCTTACCGTATAGGAACCTGTAGAAGGAAAAGTATGAAACTGCGGAACAAAACCGGTACGTACCCGTGGAGAACCATCACCAAAATCCCAAATAAAAGTTCTGTTGGTGTAAGCCGGCAAGGGAGCTGTAGTAAGATTATCGAAACGATACCTCAGGCTTGCACAACTGTCTAATTTTGTAAAATTAAAATTAGGCGCCACTTCATTATTGCCCACTCTAACATTTATAAATGCTGTATCAGAAATATTGCAGGTAGCCGAATCGATAGCAATTAGCGTTAAACGAAAACTGCCTACATTATTATAAGTATGCGAAGTAGAATTATTAGGTGCATAGGTAGTATCTTTTTTGGGGCTTGCGGGATCGCCATAATCCCATATATACATTTTACCTTTTGCAAGGGTATCGGTAAATCTTACCGTTAAAGGTACACATCCAATAGTATCGATATTACCATCAATAGTTGCTTTTACACTGGCACCCACGCCGGCAAAATTCATTTCTATTTTAACAGCAGCCTGGTTACAATTTCCGGAGCGGTTATTTATAGACCATACCCCCGCAGTAGTTGGAAAATTTGCACCACCATTACAATTAGCACATATTGCCTGATAAATGATGCCGTTAGCATCAAACCTGCTGGTGCCGCCATCTACATGATCGCCTACGCCGCCATTTTGCCCATAAAAAGAACCAAAGAGCTGTTGGGTGGCATTTTTTTCTAAAACAAAAAAGTAAAAATCAGCTCCATCAGGTGCAGGTAAACCGGGTATCTGATCTTTTAATGGCAAACCATTGGTACCTGCAGATGGGTAACCCTGCGTATTGTTCAATCCGCCGCCCCAACCAGACACATAAACATTTTGACAACGGTCTACTAAAAAAGCTACCGGTGATAAATTGGGAACCGTAGCATTGTTAGTACCAAATACGGTGGAATAAACATAGGCCGAAAAATCTGGCTGTAATTTGCTGATAAATTGTTTGGCTCCGGCATTACTGTATAAAGCATTAACTACCGGCCATGCACCGGTTGTAGTGCCCATGATGTATGGAAAACCAAACCGGTCGAACTTTAGCCCATACACCAGATCGTGACCACTTGTTCCCTGGTAAGTAGTTTTAATAATTGCAGAACCGCTGCTGTTTACTTGCGTTACAAACCCATCCACATCACCACCCTGAAAAGTGCTGGTAAGCACACCCGTTTTATCGCCTGGCAAATTACTGCTGTTAGTACCACCGGCTACGTACAGGTTACCGGTTAACGGGTTTTCAGAAATTACAAAACAGGCATCATCGCCATTTCCGCCAAAAAAAGTACTGAAGATAACAGCACTGAGCGAAGCATTAAATTTCAATATCAATCCATCCTGAGGAAAATGATTATTGCCGGTAACGCCCCCGCCAAACAAGGTTTGAAATACACCTGGAGTTACAGGAAAATCAGCAGATTGGGTACAGGAAGCCAGGCATATATTTCCTGCGGCATCTATTATAACTTCACTTCTGGCATCATCGCCATAATTCCTTCTTGTAGCATCGGTACCAGATGGTAAAAGAAATTTAGGCCGGATGTTTATCCCGTCTTCGGCAGCGCCTCCAATTTTTATTGACCCGATAAGTGCAGTGCCTGCGGGGTTTAATTTAGTTACCACTATATCTGTTCCGCCTCCGTTTCCCACCAAAGGAACAGTAGTAGGATAATTTAGAGATTTTGTTCGGCCGGCAATTATTAAATTTCCCTGTGCATCAGCAATCATGCTATGCGGCTGTTCATTCTGGCTTCCGCCAATATAAGTGGCATATAAACGCTGAGTTCCATTTGCTGAAAATTTAAAAATTCCAATGTCATAACCGCCATTAGTATCTTCATCAACCCCACCGCCAAAACCGGTTTGAAAAGCCCCCGGCGAAACAGGATAGCCTGCTCCAAAAACAATACCTCCTGCAAAAAAACTTCCGTCGGGGCCGGGTGTTGCAGTATATCCCCAGTTATCTGCGGTGCTGCCTGTAAAGGTTGCAAAAATTAAAGATGGATCAATTACTAATGTTTCAGAAGGGGAATAATTTTGTACTTTAAATCGCACTACATTATCTGTAACCACATATTTGCATTCTACCGTTTTCCTTTTACCCGTGTGAGATTGGTAGGAATAGGGATATAATTCTTTTATACTGCCGACCGATGTGCTTATAATTAATTCTTTATTTTTTACTTCTAATTTTTCTACTCCATCGTAGCGCATAGCAATGGCATTAGGATTACCACCAGGCCGCACAATTAGATCGTATTTTAAATTACCGGATTCGGTGTAATACCTTACATCAATATTGGGATATACATCTTTGTAAGTTACCGCCTGGTACACTTTACAATTGCCTGCCCATTTTGATTTATCATTGCCTATAAAATAATTATTATAACCGGGTATAGCTTTATCAGGCACGGGCTGAACCCCTTTACTGATGCCCAAAAAATTAACTTTATAAGCATGAGAATGCACCACAACTTTTGATAAATCTTCAACCGGTAATGGTTTGGAATGTGCTGCGGTGGCAGCAGCAGTGCCATGTTTATGGCCGTGCATTACTTCGGAAAGTTTTTGCATGTCCTCCGGCTTATGCATTACAACAGTAAAGCCTTTATTTTCTAAAAAGAAAGAACCCGTGGAGAAATCGCCACGATAATTTACCCGGCTGTCCCACTGGCCTTTATTTTCTATAAATTCCATTTGGGCCGACAGGTTTGCCACAACAATAAATGTTGCAAAAAGTGAACAGAAAAACTTTGTAATTTTATTCAAAACAGGCTCCAGTATTTTTTACAATGTACTAAAATATAATGATACAGATTAAGCAATTTATAACCATTAACAACCCATTTATCCCAACCGGATTTTACATTTAAATTTACGATATTTTACTCCAGGCCGTTTTGCCTTTTTGTTCATTAAGATAAACTTTAACAGGCAAATTCTCTGCCATATTAATATCGGCATCATTTTCTAAAATATCCTGCGCTGCTTCCCTTGCTGCTTCTAAAATTATTTTATCTGTAACAAGATTGGCCAGCTTAAAGTTTAAAAGGCCGCTTTGCTGTGTGCCTTCAATATCGCCGGGGCCACGAATCTCTAAATCTTTTTCTGCAATTTTAAAACCATCATTGGTGGCCACCATTATTTTTAAACGCTCCCTGGCATCATTTGATATTTTGCTGCCCGTTAATAATATGCAAAAACTTTTTTCAGCTCCTCTTCCCACTCTTCCTCTTAACTGGTGCAATTGCGATAAACCAAACTTTTCGGCACTTTCAATTACCATTACTGTGGCATTGGGTACGTTAACGCCAACCTCTATAACGGTGGTGCTTACCATAATTTGCGTTTCTTTGTTAACAAAACGCTGCATGTTGGTCTCTTTTTGTGCTGCATCCATTCTTCCATGCACCATACTTATCCAGTATTTGGGTTCCGGAAAAAATGATTTTACTTCTTCATATCCCTTCAGCAGGTTTTCATAATCCATCTTACTGCTTTCCTCTATCAAAGGATAGATGACAAAAGCCTGCCTTCCGTTGGCTAGCTGTTCTTTAATAAAATCCATTACCTGCGGCCGCTTGTTTTCAAAACGGTGTACAGTATTAATGGGTTGCCTGCCCGGCGGCAACTCATCCATTACGCTGTAATCCAAATCGCCATAAGCGGTTAATGCAAGCGTACGGGGTATGGGTGTTGCCGTCATTACCAGTACATGCGGGGGCAACGTATTTTTTTTCCACAGCTTCGACCGTTGCGCTACACCAAATTTGTGCTGTTCATCTATTATAGCAAAGCCCAAATTTTTAAACAGCACTTTATCTTCAATTACCGCATGGGTACCAATTAAAATATTCAATGAGCCGTCTTCACAAAGTTTATGCACCTCCCTTCGCTGTTTTGTTTTAGATGAGCCTGAAAGCATTTTTACACAAACCGGCATATCTTTTAATAAATCAGTTATGCTGTTATAATGTTGTTGAGCTAAAATTTCTGTAGGCGCCATCAGCACACTTTGAAAACCATTGTCGGCTGCAATCAGCATCATCATTAATGCTACAATTGTTTTTCCACTACCCACATCTCCCTGTAAGAGGCGGCTCATTTGTTTGCCGCTGCCTGCATCTTTCCTAATCTCTTTCAACACTCTTTTTTGTGCGCCGGTTAATTGAAAAGGTAGATAATTATTGTAAAAGGTATTGAACAAATTGCCCACTTTATCAAACATCCAGCCTTTGCTAAAGCGATGCCTTGCACTTTTTATTAACCCCAAACGCAGTTGGGCAAAAAATAATTCTTCAAACTTTAAGCGGCGTACTGCATGCAAAAAATGTTTTTCTGTTGCAGGAAAATGTATGTGGCGGTATGCATCAAAGCGGCTGATGAATTTGTATTTTGTAATTAGCGATTCCGGCAGGTTTTCGGGCAGGTCATTTTCGGTAATTAATTGTAAAAGCGCATAAGTAAATTTGCCCATCACCCTTCCGTTCAATCCTCTTGCTTTTAATTTTTCTGTTGAAGAATAAATGGGTTCTAAAAAATTTTTGCCCGTTGCTTTTTGTTCGGTAAAAGTTTCTATTTCGGGATGGGCAATTTGCGGCTTGTTCATAAAAAAACTCAGCTTGCCAAAAACTAAATACCGATGGCCCATATGCAATGCTTTTTGTATCCAGTTTATTCCCTGAAACCAAACCAGTTCAATTTCTCCACCTGCATCATCCTGCAAATGCGCCACCAATCGCCTTCCTCTTTTATCTCCCATAATTTCCATGTCGGTAATTTTACCGGCAACCTGTGCGTATTCGCTATTATAATTGAGTTCATCAATTTTATCTACTTTGGTTTTATCTACATGGCGCAGCGGAAAATAATTCAGCAGATCATTAAAAGTAAAAATTTGTAATTCTTTACGCAGCATATCGCCGCGTTGTGTACTAACGCCATGGATGTACTCGATGGGATTATTTAATATGGCGGCGGTGAAAGTGATAGAAGTGTTTTGTGCAAATATAAACCCCTATCCCCTAAAGGGGGACTAATTATGCAATAGATTAAATAGGAGATTATGCTTTGCTCTATTTTTTTTACGTTTTACAAAATTGCTGCACCAGCAACAAAGCATTAAAGTAGAAGTTTATTATTGTTAAATAATTGCTGTTATTTATATGCCGTTTAGGAGTTTACCTGAACGGTATATATTTTTGATAAAAACTTGCTATGGAATATCTTAAAAAAATATCTCTCATACTATTAATTTTTTTGTCAACTGCTGCTACATCATTTTGCCAAAATAATGAGAGTTTTACTTATTTAATTGTACGCCTTGGCGAAAGCCGCAATGTTCCCAATAAAAACAATTACACTGTGATATATGCTGAACGAACTAATACCTATGCACAAAAAATTTATGATCTAGTTTGGTATGATGGCCGCAAGGATGGTATTAATAACGGCTCTGCATTTTATAGCGATCATTTAGATAGTGCTAAAAAAATGTACAACTATTTTGAAAATTCAACTGAAGCATTGCAATTTTTAGCAGATGATAAATGGGTTCTAGTTGCTGTAAATAATAGCATAAGCTCTTCCTATAATCAAGAAAAAGATGGTCTGGGAAATTTTACGCCTGTTTCTACTATATCCTCTACGCCAGTTTACTATTTTAAAAAGCAAGTACCTTCAAAGTAATATTGGTTTTTGCAACACTTATTATTTATTCCTTCCTTCGGAAAAATTATTATTAAAGCGTTTGGGCTTGCTGAAATTTCTGTTGCCAGCGCCGCCACTGCTTCTTTGCGGAGTGGTATTGTATGCCGGTGGTTCGCCAAATTCTGGTGGCACAATAGCTTTAGTAACAGATTTGCCTAATAATTTTTCTATAGCTACAAATTTGCGTTGCTCCCTTGGACTTATAAAAGTATAAGCGGTGCCTTCGGCGGCGGCCCTTGCAGTACGGCCTATGCGGTGTACATAATCTTCTCCATCATGCGGCACATCGTAATTAATAACCAAATCAATATTATCAATATCAATACCACGGCTTAAAATATCTGTAGCAATTAAAATGGGTAAGCGGCGGCTTTTAAAATGCATCAGCACTTCTTCTCTTTTATCCTGGTCCAGATCGCTGTGTATTTCATCGGCTTTTACACCAGCCTTTTGTAAATCACGGGTTAATTGTTTTACACTTTGCTTGCTGCTGCAAAAAATTAACACCATTGCAAAATCTTTCTTCTTCAGCAAATATTTTATTAAAGGAATTTTTTGTTCTTCATAAACCACAAACGCTTCCTGTACAATTTTTTCGTTGGGTTTACTTATAGAGATATTTATTTCTGCCGGTTGATGTAAAATTTTTCTTGCCATCTCCCTTATTTTATGCGGCATAGTGGCAGAAAATAAAAGGTTCTGCCTTTTTTTAGGCAGGTGATTTATAATGAACATAATGTCGTCGTAAAATCCCATGTCCAGCATTCTGTCGGCTTCATCCAATACCAAATATTTTAAGCCGTCTAATTTTACATAGCCCATTTTTATATGCGCCATCATTTTGCCGGGTGTGCAAACCACTACATCGGCACCATGACTTAATGCTTTTTTCTCCTGCACAAATGCATTACCATCGCCACCACCATATACCGCAATAGAACTTACCGAAGTAAAATAAGAAAGTCCTTCCATGTGTTGTGCAATTTGAATGGCCAGCTCACGTGTGGGTACAATAACCAATGCAGTGTTGGTGTGATTAACCAATGGGTCGGTAATAATTTTGTTGATAAGCGGCAGTAAAAATGCGGCAGTTTTGCCGGTGCCGGTTTGGGCAGATGCGATAATATCTTTGCCCTGTAAAATTAATGGTATTACCTGCTCTTGTACAGGTGTGGCATCTTCATAGCCGGATGCATCAATACCTTCCATCAATCTCTCGTCAAATCCAAATTCGGTAAACTTCAAAATAAAAATAATTAAATAATTGGGCCTAAAGATAGGCTATTACTCTAATTAATACGAATTACACTATTTAGGCAATTATGCAACCTAAAGTATTTTAATTCGTGTAATTCGTATTAATTCGTGTACTTTGTTAGTATGATTAAAGTTGGCGAATACAATAATTTAAAAGTAATCCGTGAAGTGGCTTTTGGGGTTTATTTAGATGATGGTGCAGAAGGCATTTTATTACCCAAACGCTTTATGCCCCCAAACATAAAAATTGGCGATGACATAAATGTGTTTTTATACCACGATGGCGAAGACCGCCTGATTGCCACCACACAAAAACCAAAAGGCATTTTAGGCGATATTGTAAAACTGCGTACAATAAGTGTAACACCGCAAGGTGCCTTTTTAGATAATGGTTTGATGAAAGATATTTTTGTGCCCAAAAGCAAACAGCAGCGTGGCATGATACCCAATGGAGAATACCTGGTAAAAATTTATTTGGATGAACAAACAGGCCGCCTCGCCGCAACTGAAAAAATAGAACCTTTTTTAAGCAATGATGAATTGACCGTAAAAGTTTTGGATGAAGTGGACTTAACCGTATACCGCCGCACCGATATTGGCTATGTAGTTATCATTAATAACCTGCACACCGGCGTTTTGCACCACAACGAAATTTACAGAGACATTACCGCCGGCGACCAGTTTAAAGGTTTTATAAAAAAGATTTATACCGAAGACAATAAGATTGATGTGGCGGCCGGCAAACCCGGTTACAACCGTGTGGAAGATGAAACACAAAAAATATTACGCTTGCTTAATGAAAATGACGGTTACTTACCTTATTACGATAAAAGCGACCCTGAAGAAATTTACTCCTTCTTTGGCATGAGTAAGAAGACTTTTAAAATGACCGTGGGTAATTTGTATAAACAGAAGAAGATAAATTTGGAGGGGACGGGGATTAGGTTGGTGTGAGGTTTTAATAAGCCAAATTAACCCCAAGTTAAATGATTAAAGACTGAGAATGGTTATTGGTTCAATTATGAATCCCCTACAATAAATGTATAAGAAAATGGTAACCCAATAAAATATTTTTATTCATCATTAATTTCTACTACCCCAACTCAATCACACTAATCTCAGCCAGCATACCTACTCTTCCGGGGTAACCTATAAAACCAAAACCACGGTTTACATTTAATTTTTGTTTGCCATCGGTGTACACACCGGCCCATTGCTTATACATATATTGTACAGGGCTCCATTTAAAACCTGGTATTTCTACTCCAAACTGCATCCCGTGGGTATGGCCGCTCAGCATTAAATCTACGTCGGCATATTTTGTTTTTACTTCGGCGTCCCAGTGGCTGGGGTCGTGGCTCATTAAAATTTTAAAAGGATATTTGTGAGTGCCTTCATGTGCCAAATCCATACGGCCATGTTTGGGAAACCTGCCTTTGTTACTCCAATTTTCTATTCCCAATAAAGCAATTTGTTCACCGTTTTTTTCCAGGGCCACATGCTCATTCATCAACAACCGCCAGCCCAGGCCGGCATGCACTTTTTTAAGGTCTTCTAAATTTTGTTCTTTGGTAATGCCATTGTGCGGCCAGCTTACATAATCGCCATAATCGTGGTTGCCAAATGTGCTGTACACACCAAGGGGCGCTTTAAGTAAACTAAACACATCCATGTATTGTTCCATTTCTGTTGCCCTGTCGTTTACCAGATCGCCGGTAAATAAAATGATGTCGGGCTTTTCATTCATAATTTTTTCTACGCCCTGCAGCACAGCATTTTTGTCCATAAAACTGCCGCTGTGTATATCGCTGATGTGTACAATCTTTAATCCTTTAAATGCATCGGGTAAATTTTCGAAACTTAATTGCAACCTTTTTATGTCGTACTTATATTTATTGCTAAAGCCATACAATAAACTTCCAAATAAAGTAGTACCTGCTGCAAGGCCCAGCCAATTTAAAAATGCAGACCTGCTGATACCTTCACCGGTAAAATCGCTGGCCTCACCTGCACCGCTGCTGCTGAATAACTTTAAAGCGCCCCACTGCACGCCTCTTCTTATATCATCAATTAAAAAGAAAACACCTGCCGTAATTTTTGCTAAAAACAAACCGATGATGGTTGCAAATAAATAGGTTCTTATTTTCTTGCCAAAAAAATCCTGGCCGGTATACACAAATAATAAAAAACTAATGATGGCTAATGCTGTTAGCCCCCAGTAAATACCGTAAATAACTGTTTTTGCTTTTGGTGATAACGACTGGCTTACTGATTTTACGGCCTGGAAAACATAAGTATCCAGTAAAAGCATGATAGCGATAAAAATAATGACGCCTAAAGGTGTACGCATGTGTATGGTTAGTAGTTTATAGTTTGTTGTTTTGCTGCTGTATGAAGGTAGCCGATAAGCCCAGTATATTGTTTTAATGTTCTGCTAAAAAAATTATGGCTTACGCCAGTTTAAAAATTCATCCAGCTGGTAGTTGATGGCATACAGCGTTCCTGCATCAGTAAATTTTCCATCCGGGTCCATCAACGTGTTTACCGATGATAGAGGTAATTTATTGGGATGCACCGTAATTTTTAAATAATTTAAAATATCAGCTAAATGATCCATGCCTCTTAAGTTGCCGGCACGGCCTGTAGAGTTACCGGTAATTAAAGCCTGCTTATTAAACCAAATACTGTGAGAGCTGCCGGTATCAAAAAGTAATTTTAAAACCCCCGGAAAACTGCCATTATATTCCGGCACAATAAAAATAAAAGTATTGGTGGGGATGATAATGCTGTTTTCAATTGCTTCAAAAGCCGCATCTCTTATCATGGTATTAATTGATTCCAGCGAAAAGATATCAGCCTGCACGCCTTTTACTTTTAAAATGCGCTGGTATTCCTTTGCCACTTTTAATGTATTACTGCCTGCCCTGTTGGTTCCCGATACAATTGTGATCATTTATATTTATATATTGTTTATAACTATAACAACATTGTTCAATCTTTGTTGCCCAATATTATGCCGAATAGCTAAATTTGCCAACCTGACACAAAAACGTTGATAGTTAGGTGTTGGCCGGTGAGCAGATTTTACATCGGACAACGATCAACAAAAAAACGACCAACCTCAATTATGGCAAGAATAATAGGAGTAGCAAATCAAAAAGGCGGAGTAGGCAAAACAACTACGGCAATAAATTTAGCAGCCAGTTTGGCTGTACTGGAATTTAAAACCTTACTGGTTGATGCCGATCCGCAGGCCAACAGTACCACCGGCACTGGTTTCGATCTGCATAATATTACCCAAAGCCTTTACGATTGCATGGTAAATGAAGCCAGGGCAAAAGATGTGATTTTAAAATCAGAGATACCCAACCTTGACCTGATGCCATCGCATATTGACCTTGTGGGTGCCGAAATTGAAATGATCAATTATCCTAACAGAGAAAGTGTTTTAAAAAATATTTTAGCGCCAATAAGAGATGAGTACGATTTTATTGTTATCGACTGCTCGCCTTCCTTAGGTTTAATTACTGTAAATGCATTAACTGCTGCAGATAGTGTGGTAGTGCCGGTGCAAACAGAATTTTTTGCGCTGGAAGGTTTGGGCAAATTATTAAACACTATAAAGATTGTGCAAAACCGGCTTAACCCCGAATTAAAAATTGAAGGCATTTTAATGACGATGTATGATGGCCGCCTGCGGCTTTGCAACCAGGTGGTAAGCGAAGTACGCCGCCATTTTGAAGATATTGTTTTCAGCAGCATTATACACCGCAATACCAGACTGAGCGAAGCACCAAGTTTTGGCAAGCCTGTAATTTTATACGATGCCGACAGCAAAGGCTCCATCAATTATTTAAACCTGGCAAAAGAAATTTTACAAAAAAATAATCTTACTAAAATAAAAGAAGCAGACAGGATATTAGAGTAACAAGTTAAAAGTACAAAGTTTATAAAGTAAATACGGTTTTCAACTTTGTACTAAATACTTAGTACTTAAAACTTTTTAAAATGACCCAACCAAATAAAAAAGACGCTCTCGGAAAAGGTATTCGCAGTTTATTACAAAACATAGATGCTGATTTAAAAAATACTGCAGGCAGCTTAAAGCCCGAAGTAGTAGAACAGTCAACCGCTTCACTAAGGGTATCGCTTGATCAAATTGAAGTAAACCCCAAACAACCCCGTAAAGATTTTGACGAAGAAGCCCTGAGCGAACTGGCGGCATCTTTAAAATTGCACGACATTATTCAACCCCTTACCGTAAGTAGATTACCCAATGGCCGGTACCGGTTAATTGCAGGTGAAAGAAGATTCAGGGCTGCAAAAATTGCCGGCTTAAAAGATGTACCGGTTTATATACGCCAGGCAAATGATGTACAGTTACTGGAATTATCTTTATTAGAAAATTTACAAAGAGAAAATTTAAATGCCATTGAAATTGCATTAAGTTATAAACGCCTGATGGACGAATTGGATTATACACAGGAGCAGGTGGCCGAACGTATGGGTAAGGACAGAACCACAGTTACCAACTACATCAGGCTTTTAAAATTACCCCCCGATATACAAATTGCTGTACGCAACGGCACCATATCTATGGGCCATGCCAGGGCATTAATTAATGTAGATGTTATAGATAAACAGTTGTACATTTTTAATGAGATAAAAAAACGCAGTTTATCGGTACGCCAAACCGAAGACCTGGTGCGCCAGATTTATACACCGCATGCTGTTAAAGTTGCTGTAAAAGCCAGCTTACCGCCAGCTTTTAAAAAGATAGAAGATAATTTAGCTTCTAACTATAATACCAAAGTAAAATTAACCCACAATAAAAAAGGCTATGGCTCGGTGTTATTTGAATATTATTCTCTTGAAGAATTAAATGCCTTGCTGGATAAATTAAAAATAACAGTGAGTTAATCACATAATACCCCATGAATATTTGCAGCATGGTAACTATATAAATGAGTTTTATAAAACCTATACTATTTTTATTTTTTCTTTTACTTTTTGGCAGCAGTTTGCTTGCACAAAAAGATACGTTGATTTTAAAAGATACCGGCATACTGCAGCCCAATAAAAAAGTAAAGGCAAAAAAAGAAAAGGTGCGTTTCATTTCTATTGATACTTCCAAACCTTACAATCCAAGGGTGGCCATAATGCGTTCGGCTGTTTTACCGGGCTGGGGCCAGTTTACCAATAAAAAATATTGGAAGATGCCCATAGTATATGGCGCATTGGGCACTACTGCTTACATTTTTTTTAGAAATATTAACCAGTTTAAGGAAGCTAACAATGCTTTTAAAAACGCGATAGACAGGGATACTTCCAACGATAAATTTATTCCTGAACCTTATTACAGTGTACGCAATAACCCCGAACGTATAAAAAATTTTAGAAACGAAGTGCGGCAAAATGTAGATTATTCTGTTTTATTTTTTATAGCATTTTGGGGATTAAATGTTGCAGATGCCGCCGTAGATGCCCATTTAAAAACCTTTGATGTAAGCGATAACCTTAGCCTGCAAATAAAACCGGGTTACAGCCCTATGGCCAACACCAATGGCATAAGTTTAGTTTTTGATATTCACGCTAAAGTGGCTAAGGCACGTAAATGATTATATTTGTTTTTATAAATTTTCAAAAAAATAATATTTTTTAATGGATAATATTAGTAGTTCCCCCTTCAGGGAGTTAGGGGGTTTAAAAATTGCACTTATTGGTTATGGTAAAATGGGCAAAGCCATTGAAGCAATTGCCATAGAAAGAAACCATCATGTTGTTTTAAAAATTGATATTAATAATGCAGAAAGTTTTACAAAAGAAAATTTACAACAGTGTGATGTGGCCATTGAATTTACCGGCCCACACAGTGCAGTGGAAAATATTTCTAAATGCATAGAGGCTGGCATACCTGTAGTTAGCGGCAGCACTGGCTGGTTGGCGCAGTGGGAAATAATAGAAAATAAATGCAAAGCTGCAAACGGTGCTTTGGTATACGCCAGTAATTTTAGTGTGGGCGTAAATATTTTTTTTGAGCTCAATAAAAAACTGGCGCAATTAATGAGCAAGCAACCGGCATACGAAGTAAGCATGGAAGAAATTCACCACACACAAAAAACAGATGCCCCCAGTGGAACGGCTATAACTTTAGCCGAACAAATTTTAGAAAACCTTACCGGTAAAAAAAAATGGATTAATGAAGTGGCTAAATATCCCAACGAGCTGGGTATTGTAAGTAAAAGAATTGATCCTGCACCCGGCACACACTCCATAAAATACAGCAGTGCCATCGATGATATTGAAATTATACATACTGCACACAGCCGCACCGGTTTTGCAACAGGCGCCGTACTGGCTGCAGAATTTTTGCAGGGCAAAAAAGGGATTTTTACATTGAATCAGGTATTAGGTTTATAATCTGTCCGTGTAAATTTTAATTTTAAATAATGCAGGAGTATTGCATTCACCTATCTTTATAACTGGCCGCTTATACTGTTATGAAAAGTACAAAAATCTCTTTAGCCATAGTTGATGATCACCAGATAGTAATTGATGGATTAAAATCTTTACTGCAGGGATACGATCAGTTTAAAGTAGCAATAGAAAGTACACAACCGTTACAAATGCTGCAATTACTGCAGCACACTAAAGTAGATATTTTATTAACAGATGTAATGATGCCCCGCATGAACGGTGCTGAACTTTCTAAAGCAGTACACCAAAAATTTCCTGCAATTAAAATACTGGCACTCAGTATGAGTGGCCAGGGCGATTTGGTAAACCAAATGATTAATGATGCTGATATTGCCGGTTATGTTTTAAAAAATATTGGCAAACAGGAATTAATAAATGCACTAGAAAAAATTTCTGCCGGGGGTATTTATTTTAGTGATGAAGTGCTGCACGAAATGACTAAGGCAAGTGAATTAAAAAAAGTAAGCTATGAAGCACACCTTACTGCAAGAGAAATAGAAATTATAAAATTGATTGAAAAAGAAAATAACAACAGGCAAATTGCTGAAACACTTTTTTTAAGCGAACGTACTGTAGAAACCCACCGTAAAAACATTTTTAGAAAAACACAAACATCCGGGGTAATTGGATTAGTAAAATATGCTTATGAGCACAGGTTAATTTAACAGCGTGCGCCGCACAATAATAAAAAATAAAAAAAGCGGCCCATGCCGCTTTTTTATTTATTATTTATAAGATAAATTTACTCAGAACCTCCGCCACCAAACCGGTAGCCTACAGTAAATCCTAAACCAGTATTTTTAGTTGAGCTGTTATCCTCCGGATCAATATCAGATAAACCCAACGTATAATTAGCTTTTAAAAATAAATTATTGCTGAACTGGTAGCCTACTAAAAAGTTAGCGCCAAGATCCAAAGCTTTAAAATGTCCTTTACCATCGGTAGCATTTTTGTCACCATCAAATTTAATGTCCTGTTTTGATTCACTGGTGGAGCT
The DNA here is from genome assembly GCA_043756235.1 of Ferruginibacter sp. Lineage (GTDB taxonomy): Bacteria > Bacteroidota > Bacteroidia > Chitinophagales > Chitinophagaceae > Ferruginibacter. The sequence goes on from JAYURK010000123.1 coordinate 35,609, forward strand.
GCCTGTGGTTGTCTTTAAATTAGATTTTCCGGAAAGGCCATAACCCAGTGATGGACCTGCGCCAACAAATAATCCGCCGCCATCAAACTTGTACACCAGATTTAATGGAAGTTCCAGGTAATTAGTAATAACCTCGGCATTGTAAGTAGTTGTTGTTCCAAAAAAAGTTTGGGTTTGAGTAATCTTACCGCCCTTTTGAATAAAATTTAATTCAGGACGAAAAACTAATGAAGAAGCAATAGGTATTTCGGCATTAACGCCTACAATCACCCCCACTTTACTATCAGATTTTTCGGTAGTAGTTTGATTATTAACTGTGCTTTTATTGGTAAAAGAAGCGCCATTAATTCCAGCGTGTACGCCAAAAGTTGTTTGTGCCCTGGTGGCAAAAGCTGCAGTGATTAAAGCTGCAAATAAAAATGTTTTTTTCATGTTTACGTAATTTTTGGTTGTTTATAAAAAGCAAAGGTGGGGCTAATTATTGCATTAAAAAAAAATAAAACATTAATAAAATTATAACATAAAAAAAATGCGTTGTATAATTTCTTAACCTGAAATAAAAATTTTAAATGCGATTGCCCTTTTAAAATATTGCAGCAAAAAAAAATTATAAATTAGCCAGCATATCTTTTACCATAGCTTCCAAATTATAATCTTCTTTCCACCCCCAGTTTTTTCTTGCCACAGCATCATCAATACTTTGCGGCCAGCTGTCGGCGATAGATTGGCGGTAATCGGGTGTATAAGTTATCTCAAAATCCGGGATATGTTTTTTTATTTCAGCTGCAATTTCTTTTGGCGAAAAACTCATGCCCGAAATATTATACGAAGTGCGTACAGCAATTTTTTCTGCAGGAGCTTCCATTAATTCAATAGTGGCCCTTATGGCATCGGGCATATACATCATAGGCAAATAAGTATCTTCATTTAAAAAGCAATCATACTTTTTTTCTTCCAGTGCTTCATGAAAAATTTCAATAGCATAATCGGTAGTACCACCACCGGGTGCACTTTTATAACTTATTAAACCGGGGTAACGCAAACTTCTAACATCAACCCCAAAGCGGTGAAAATAATAATTGCACCAAAACTCTCCTGCATATTTACTTATGCCATACACCGTACTCGGTTCTATAATAGTTTGCTGCGGGCAATTTTGTTTTGGACTTGTAGGCCCAAAAACTGCAATGGAAGATGGCCAGTACACTTTACTTATTTTTTCTTCTCTTGCTATATCCAGTACATTTAACAGGCCTGTCATGTTTAAGTTCCAGGCCAGGTTAGGATTTTTTTCGCCGGTGGCAGAAAGTATGGCAGCCAGCAAATATATCTGGGTAAAACTTTGCCGTATCACCTGCACATGCAGCATTTCTTTATTCATCACATCTAAACTTACATAAGGGCCGGTGCCTTCCAGCAAAGGATTTTGTTCCCTTAAATCGCTGGCTACTACATTGGCATTGCCATAAATTTTTCGCAACGCTAAGGTTAACTCCACGCCTATTTGTCCGCTGGCACCAATTACTAATATTTTTTCTTTTATCATAGTTATAAATTAATCAACAAAAGTAACGGGCAAAAAGGAAAGTAAAAAATGCCCGCCTAATCATAAAATACGCCCACTTATTGATTAGTAATTTTTTTTAGGCAGTATAAAAAATACTTTGGCAGAAGATATTAATAAACTATTTCACAAAAATATTTCATCATGAAATCATTACTTGTTTTTATTGTAAACATTTTATTTTTTGTTGCAAACGGTACTGCACAAAATGTTGGTGTAAATACACCTGCACCCGAAGCAACTTTAGATGTAAACGGAGATGTTATTATGAGGCCAGCCAATTTACTGGTGGCTGATGGAATTACATTAGCATTGGATGTAAATACTGCCCGGTTTAGTAATTATAGAATAACCGGCCCTACAGCCAATTTTACCTTAGCTGGTATTACTGCCGGTGTTGATGGCAGATTAATTACTTTATTTAATCTGAGTGGTTTTGTAATGCAATTGAATAATGAAGATGCAACAGTAGCACTTGCTAATATGATTGTTACCGGAACTAACGCTGATCTCACTATTGTAAATAAAGGCATTGTGAATCTGCAATATGATGGCACTGAACAAAAATGGATTGTAAAAAGCAGCAGCAAAGGTGTAGTAGGTAGCGGTGGCGGTTTTTGGGATGCAAGTGGCGTTAATATTTTTAATACCAATACAGGAAATGTAGGAATAGGTACAAATAATCCTTACACAAAACTTATGATAGAAACTCCCTACAATACATCAGGCTGGTATCATATTGGCAGAAATGGCACCGATTCTATTGTTGTTGGGGAAGGTATAGGTGGAGTGTCTGCTGCTATCGGCACCTCTACCAATCATGCATTAAGGTTTACAGCGGGGCCCGGCAGTGGCAAGGTTTCTATTTATCCATCAGGAGATGTTGTGATTGGTGACAATAATGTTGGATCGGTTGGAAGGCTTACTGTTAAAACAACAAATAACGCTGATGGTATATCGCATATTGGCGACGGAGGCAATATTTTGAAAACAATCATGGGTGGTACATCTGCTGGTATCGGTACTTTCTCTCCTACTAATATGCGGATTTTTAGCGGCAGCTTCAGCAGAATATTCATTTCGCAAGCAACGGGTAATGTGGGCATAGGAACAGACAATCCAACTTTTAAATTATCCGTATTAGGAAACATCCGAAGTACAGAAGTAGTTGTGGAAACTGGCTGGGCAGATTATGTATTTGACAAAAAATACAAGCTGCCTTTATTAAGTGATGTAGAAAAATTTATCCTTCAAAACAAACACCTGCCCAATATTCCTTCTGCTGCTGAAGTTGAAAAAAATGGATTGCATTTGGGCGATACCCAAAAAAGAATGATGGAAAAAATAGAAGAACT
>JAYURK010000124.1:0-12374 GCA_043756235.1 Ferruginibacter sp.
CAGACATTATTTACTGCCGATGATCAGTGCGATTTGATATTAGAGAACCCGGAGAACATTGCTGAAAGCGGCATAGATGTCATTGCAAAACCCAAAGGCAAACGTCCAACTTCTTTAACACAGTTGAGCGGCGGGGAAAGAACATTAACGGCAACTGCTTTGTTGTTTGCTATCTATCTTATCAAGCCTGCTCCTTTCTGCATATTAGATGAGGTGGATGCTCCATTAGATGATGCCAACGTAGGCAAGTTTACCAACATGATAAAAAAATTCAGTGAGAACTCCCAGTTCATAATTGTTACGCATAATAAACAAACCATGAGTGCTGTAGATGTAATTTATGGTGTTACCATGCAGGAAGCCGGAGTAAGTAAACTGGTGCCCGTGGATTTTAGAAGTTTGAATTAATATTTTTTTGCATCATATTTTAAAGCCTGGTTTTGCCGGGCTTTTTATTTTACAAAAAATTTTCTTTATTTTTATAAAAATGCTTTTTATGAGCAAAGAGGATATTAAACAAAAGATTTACAAGCTGATAGCAGATATGGAAGATGAAACAGCTTTGCAAATGCTGTACGAAGATGCAGTAGATTATAAAACTTCTGTACATACTGGTGAAGATGATTTAACTGAAGAACAATGGGGACAGATTGAAAAGGCCAGAACAGAAATAAAAAAAGGCGAATTTCATACTTATGATGAAGTAAAAGATCATTTTGCAAAATGGCTTACGAAGTAATAATTTCAACCGACGTTTTAAAATCTCTGGATGCTGTCGTTTTTTATTTAGAAAGGAAATGGTCTGCAAATGTTGCTAAGAAATTTTTAAGAACTTTTTATAAAAAAGTGGATGCTATTGCCATAAATCCTGCAATTGGCCGAAAGTGTTTAAGGTATTCATCTATAAGAAAAGCCTACATTACCAAACATAATATACTTTATTACGAACTAATTGAAGACAGGATTGAGCTGCTTCAAATTTTTGACAGCAGACAAAATCCTGCAAAAAATATATTTGAATAATTATCTGCATATTTTATTTTCTTATCCCTTCAAGCATAGTTACATCGTTTACCCGATCAGGCCTCCACAATAACAATAAAGCTCTTTTTTTTCAGCTCTTTTTTTTCCCTGCTCAGCGGGTAGTTTTTACCATCCGGCAAGGTTGGCATTTCGGAATAGTTTTGTGGTATTAATTTGGCAGTATTATTTTGGTAAATAAAATAGTCACTTAAAAAATTAATATGAAAAACAAAAAACTGTTATTTGCGCTTTCAGTTTCATTTATGCTGATAGTGTTATTCATTATTTCGTGCAAAAAAGAATTATCTAACCAATCTGATGCTGCAATTCCCCCGGGCAAAAGCGAATTAAAAATTATGATGACGGATGACCCGTCGGTAATCTTCGATTCTATTTTTCTGGATATCCAGCGGGTAGAAGTTAAAGTAGAAGATTCAGCAGGAAGAGAACGCTGGGATACACTTACTATAAGGGCAGGAGTGTATAATATCCTGCGGTTTAGAAACGGGTTAGACACTTTATTAGCTGTGGGTTATATCCCCAATGGCGAAGTGGAAAAAATTAGAATTACATTGGGCACCCGTAACTCGGTTGTACTAAAAGGTGTTACCATTCCACTTACTAATATTGATAAAGTAATTACTGTTGATGTGCATGGCGATGTAGATCATTTAGATCCCCGCCACATGCGTATCTGGTTAGATTTTGATGGACATGGTTCTATACGTTTCCATAACGGACGCTGGGAATTGAAATTAAAGATCGGGCATTTCAGCCGCCACAGTTCCGGCGAGCTTGAAGGCGAAATAAAACCATCAGCAGCTTTACCTGCTTCGATAGCTGTTATTGCGGGCACCGATACCCTAAGGGCAATTACAGACCACGATGGCGATTTTAAAATACGTGGTATCAGAGCCACCACAGTTAAAGTTATTATTTCACCCTCTAATGGTTATAAAGATTCTGTTATCAATAACGTTCGCATACGCATTAACGACGATACCGACCTTGACGAAATTGTTCTGCATAAATAGGTGTGTTAAATATCCATTACGGCCGGTGATTCTTCACCGGCTTTTTTTTATTCGGCAACAATCAAATTATTTACAACAACATAATTACGGCCATTGATGGTTACTTTTTCGCCTTCATTTATATTTCCCAGTTGCAGCACATCTTCAGTTGCCAGGTGCACCGATCCTTTGGTGCTTCTTGCAATATTTAAGTAATCCACATTTACCGCTTCATGCACACCGCATACAATAATGTGTACGGGCTTGTTTAAATTTTTTAATAACAACATGTCACTTACCCCGGATGCATTATCTGCAATCATCACCACAGCATCGCAATTGTTACAGGCAGCCATGCCTTTTATTATGGCTTCAATATTATTCTCGGGAATGCCGCCACCATTACCATTGCTCATGGCTTTAAAAATCAATTGTTCCACCACCTCAAATACAGATGATGCAGTAGTATATACGCCACCGGTATTTCCCGCAATTTTTTGTTCATCGTCTTTATCATCGCCATCATTAAAAAAAACAAACTGGTTTATTTTTCTTTCATCTTCATGCAGTTTTAACCAATACAATAATTGCCCGCTGTAGGGATACATGCTTGCCGTAACATCGGCCACCACCAGCATATTTTTCCAGGGCATACGGTCAAGCACTTTTAAAACAGTAGAATCAACCGGTGGTTTTAAAGTTTGTTTGTAAGCGGAATCTGTACCGGGTTTTAAATAAACAAAAAGCGAATCGTATTTTTTATAAATTACTTTTTCTCTTTCGTTAATACCTAAATATTGCAAGGCTTCCGTTACTGGTAATTTTAAAACAGTGGTGTACTCCTCAATTTCGTATTGCTTACGCAGTTCGGTAGTATCGCCGGTTACAAAACCATTTCTTCTTTTACGCAGGCTGTCTTTAGGCGCCAGCATTTCTTTTAATTTAATAAGATCAGTTTTTATAGTAGCCGGGGTTTGCAAAGGCCTGTAATAAATTACAAAACCATGAAAAAGTTGAAGCGCCGAATCTTTTTCTGCACCAGCTGTTTGCCGTATTACCTTCCAGGCTATTGTTTTATTTTTTGTAAGAGAAGGATATTTTTTAAAAAGATTTACAATTCTCTCTGTATTTAATTTTATAAGATCATTGTCAGACGGAAAATCTGTAAATACCAGGTCGATGGCAGTTACCTGCACGGTATCAAAATTAATGATGCTGTCTTTAAAATGCAGTGCTGCTTTACCAAAATCGCAATAAATAAAACTAGATTGTTCGATGGCAGCATGAGCGGTACTATACAATGGCTGCCTTACCGTATTTTTATTAAGCAGGCTGACAATATTTTTTTGTTGCGCTGTACTACCGTTACAAAAAAATAAAAATACGGCAACAGAAAATAGTTTTATCATACGCTGTTACACCTAACATTTATTGTACCAGTTTACCAATTTTACCATTGCCTGCAAAAAAAACGGCCTTTCCTTTTTTTGCTTTTTTACAAACATGAAAACTTTCTTTGCTTATCCATGCCCAGGTTTTGCCATCGTCATTGCTGTAATCCACACCGTTTAATCCGCAGCTTAGCCAATTATTTTTTTGTAAATATTCCACACAACTCCTGTAGCCATGCGGTGCAATTTCCGGCACGGTAAAAGTTTTACCGCCATCAGTGGTAATGCAGCAGTTTTTTTCAGTAGCGTCTTTGATGGTAAAATCGCCGCCTACAACAATTATAGTTTTTTTCTTTTTTACATTTTTTACTGCAACCGAATTGGCTCCGGTACTTTCTTTGCCCTGCAGCAATGGTAATATAAATTTATCTTCACGGATAAATAAACGGCTGTGTATACCGCCGGTTACAAAAACCGCTTCCTGTTTATTAAGCCCTGCAATATTGGTGCCGCTGGAAGCAAAACAGGCTTCGCCTTTTAATGCAGCGGGAAAATATTGCGGCGGAATACTTTTCCAGGTACTGCCCCCGTCGAAAGTACGGGCAATAAAAATTTTATCATCAACCGGGTCGCCAATAACAATGCCACTCACCTCGTTCCAAAAATACATCGCATCTAAAAACATACCCTTGGTTTTATTTTCGTACACTACTTTCCAGCTATCGCCGCCATCTACAGTTTTTAAAATATAGGCCGGGTCGGCAATGCCCATAACAATTGCGGTCATGTCATCAAAAGCCTCAATATCCCTGAAGTCGGTTTTTTCAAATCCTTTTACTGTTATCCATTTCCAGGTGGCACCGCTGTCAATGCTTCTACCAACACTGCCCTCGCTGCCGCTAACCCAAATTACTTTATCGTTTACCACACTCAGCCCACGCATGCTAATTTTTTTATCCGCTACCAATACCTTAACCGTTTGTGCTTTTGCAAAGGCAAACAAAAAAAATGTAAACAAACCAACAATAAATTTTTGCATAAAAGGGGGTTAATTGTATAAAGCAAAGCGGAAAAAAGTATTGTTCAAAAATAGAAAAGAAAAACTGAAATTTTCATTAATAGTTATTGCCGGCAGCATTCGAAATTTAAGGTAGGGTTGCCAACCTTCGTCACGTGCTTTTAAAATAAAATACTTTTAAAAAAGTTGCCAACCCTTAATTAAAATTCGGCAATTTTAAAAATAACCATATGACCCGGGTGCATTTAAAATTGTAGCATAGTACAAATCGTTACTATGGAACGAAAATATTCACACTTTTAAAATTCACTACCCACATGTCGTTCCTTTGGGCAATGTCGTTAAGTTAAGCATTTTGTTAAGACCTCACCCCAACCCCTCTCCAAGGGAGAGGGAACTGGAATTGGGAGTTTTATAATTTAAATTCTTTTAACTTAATGACATTGCCCTTTGGAACGTTTGGTGGGGCAGCATAATGTGCGACAATTTTAAAAGCACCCTACGACCCTAAATCAGTAGCAGAGAAATGTTTTTATATTACTTTTGATTAAACTAAACTTTACACAACGATTTGCTAAAAACGCCAGCCCATGAGTTATAATTATTTGCCATTAGATAAAAGCCCTTTAAATTTTCAGCAGGTAAAAAATCTGTTGCTGTTCGATCAGCTGGTGTCCATTACTTTTGATGCACACCACCGCATTACCGAATGCCGTGATTACCTCGATAAAAAATTACAAAGCCCCGATGCGTTATTTTATGGCATCAACACCGGCTTTGGTTATTTGCAAAATGTAAAAATTGATACCGCACAATTGAAGCAGCTGCAAAGCAATTTAATACAATCACATGCCTGTGGTTTAGGAGAAGAAGTACCAAAAGATATTGTAAAGCTGATGGTGATGCTAAAAATAAAATCGCTAAGTTATGGCCACAGCGGCGTACAGATTGATACCGTAAAAAGATTAATGGAAATGTATAATGCCGATGTGTTTCCGGTGATTTATACACAAGGTTCGTTAGGGGCCTCCGGCGATTTGGCGCCACTCTCTCATTTAAGTTTACCCTTAATTGGTTTAGGAGAAGTAATGCACGAAGGAAAAAAAATGCCGGCAGCCGAAGCGTTAAAAAAATTCGACTGGCAACCTATTCAATTGCAAAGCAAAGAAGGTTTAGCATTGATAAACGGTACACAATTTATGAGTGCTTATGGCATGCATAATTTAATGCAGGCCGATCGTTTATTAAAATGGGCCGATAGTATTGCCGCCATTTCTTTTGATGCATTTGATTGCACATTGGAACCTTTGCATGAAAAAATTCATTCTATACGCAGCCATAGCGGTCAGGTAAACACTGCAGCAAGATTAAGAGAATTATTAAACGACAGCGCCATTGCCACACAAAAAAAACAACAGATACAGGATCCTTACAGCTTCCGCTGCATACCGCAGGTGCATGGCGCTACTAAAGATACTTTCGATTATGTACTCAGTATTTTCATTAAAGAAATAAATTCAGTAACAGATAACCCCAATATTTTTCCTGATGATGACCTGATTGTGAGCGGCGGAAATTTTCACGGCCAGCCTTTAGCGTTAGGCTTAGATTTTTTGGCCATCGCCATGAGCGAACTGGCCAACATCAGCGAAAGAAGAACCTACCAACTCATCAGCGGACAAAAAAATCTCCCTTTATTTTTAGTAAAAGATGCCGGCCTCAATAGTGGCTTTATGATACCGCAATACACTGCCGCCGGTATTGTAAGTGAGAACAAACAATTGTGTACACCGGCAAGTGTGGATTCTATTTCATCCAGCAACAACCAGGAAGACCATGTGAGCATGGGCGCCAACGCCGCCACCAAATGCAAAAGGGTGGTGGACAATGTAGAAAAAGTTTTAGCCATAGAATTATTAACTGCAGTGCAGGCATTAGAATTCCGCAGGCCATTAAAAAGTTCGCCAGCCATTGAGGAAATTGTATCCGCCTTTAGAAAAGAAGTTAGCTTTAATGATGCGGATAGAATTTTAAATGTGGATATGGTAAAAGCGATACAATTTCTGAACGGGGATTTGGGTGGATGAATAGGATTAAAAAGGATTGTGATTGCAAATCCATACAATCCACCCAAACCACCGTTCAGACAAAAAAATATTATTATGCCACAATTTAAATATGAAGAGATAACAAAAAAAATAATTGGTGCCGCCATGAAAGTGCATTCCACTTTAGGTAATGGTTTTCAGGAAGTGATTTATCAACGGGCAATGGAAATTGAAATGAGAAAATCGGGTTTGTTGTTTGTACGAGAATTTAATATGCCCATATTTTATGATGGCGAACAAATTGGAGAGAGAAGGGTGGACTTTTTTGTTGAAGGAATGATAAGTGTAGAATTAAAAGCAAGAGAAGTTTTAGAAAAAGTTCATTATGCACAAGCAAGAAACTATTTAGAAGCGTATAATCTTGAAGTGGGGCTATTATTGAATTTTGGTAATGTTTCTTTAGAATTTAAACGCCTGGAGAATCCCAAATATAATCCCAACCTGCAATCCCAAAAATCTATTTTAATCAACCCAAATCCCCGTTCAGACTAAAAGCAACAATATGAAAAAATATTCCTTCACAATCTTACTGCTCTTTATTATTAGCTGCTGCTTTGCCCAACCCAAAATTTGGCCAGCACAAAAAGCCAACGACTGGTATAAAAAACAAAGTTGGTTAGTAGGTGCCAATTTTTTACCCAGCACTGCCATAAACCAGTTAGAAATGTGGCAGGCCGAAACATTTGATGCCAAAACAATTGATAAAGAATTAGGCTGGGCTGCATCCATTGGTATGAATGTAATGAGGGTTTACCTGCACGACCTGGCGTGGAAAGCAGATGCAGCAGGATTTAAAAAACGCATGAACAGTTTTTTAACCATTGCAGCAAAACATAAAATAAAAATATTGTTTTGCATTTTTGATGATTGCTGGAATCCTGAACCAATTATTGGTAAACAACCCGATCCTAAACCCGGTGTGCACAATTCTGGTTGGGTGAGAAGCCCGGGCATGAGTGTACATAACGACAGCACACAATGGGCTTATCTTCAAAAATATGTATCCGATATTTTAAACAGTTTTAAAAACGATAAACGTATTTTAATGTGGGACCTGTATAACGAACCTGCAAACAGCGGATACGGTACAACTTCGTTACCCTTATTAAAAAAAGTTTTTCAGTGGGCATGGGCAGTGCGGCCATCGCAACCTTTAACTGCCGGTGTTTGGTTTATGGATTTCCCTGTTGTGAATGCTTATCAATTGCAACATAGCGATGTGATCACTTTTCATAATTACGAAGACACTGTATCTATGAAAAAAGCGATAGACAGTTTACAAAAAATTGGCCGTCCGATTATTTGTACCGAATACATGGCCAGGAGTAACAAAAGTAAATTTGAAACTCACCTGCCCATTTTAAAACGCTTTAATATTGGCGCCATCAACTGGGGTTTGGTAAGCGGAAAAAGTAATACTATTTTTCCTTGGGGCAGTAAGGAAGGAAGCCCCGAACCCTCACCGTGGTTTCATGATGTGTTTAGAAAAGACGGAACACCGTATGATGTAAAGGAAGTGGAGTTGATAAAACAATTAACCATGCCAAGGCGCTAAGAAAAATAAGCCGCAAAAAATCTTTGCGGCTTTGCCACTTTGCTTCTTTGCGTGAAAAATAAATAGCAATGACTACAACAACAAAAAACTACGACCCCATAAAATACGCCACCCCAACCGGCAACAAACTCAACTGCAAAGGCTGGGTACAGGAAGCTGCGTTACGCATGCTTTTAAATAATTTAAATCCCGAAGTGGCCGAGCGCCCCGAAGAATTGATTGTGTATGGTGGCCGTGGCAAAGCCGCAAGAAATTTTGAAAGTCTGGATTTAATTATAAAAGCATTAAAAGTTTTAGAAGACGATGAAACGCTGTTGGTACAAAGCGGCAAACCCGTTGCCATGCTAAAAACACATAAAGATGCACCAAGGGTTTTAATAAGTAATTCGCAACTCGTTCCCAATTGGGCCAACTGGAAACATTTTGATGAGCTGGAAAAAAAAGGCCTGATGATGTACGGCCAAATGACGGCAGGCAGCTGGATATACATCGGCAGCCAGGGTATTGTGCAGGGCACATACGAAACGTATGCAGCAATAGCCAACAAACATTTTAATCAATCGCTACAATCTTCTCCGTCATCTTCGCTAAGGTCAGCTCCCCCTTTAGGGGGCGGGGGGGGCTTGGGTTCGCTTAGGGGAACGCTCAACGTTACCGCCGGCCTTGGCGGCATGGGTGGCGCACAACCTTTAGCTATTACAATGAACGAAGGCGTAGCATTAGTTGCAGAAGTAGAAGAGTGGCGCATAGACAAACGGATTGAAACAAAATACCTGGATGAAAAATATACTAATATTGATGATGCCATAAATGCGGCCATGCATTACCGTAAAGAAGGCATTGCAAAAAGTATTGGCGTGTTATGCAATGCCGTGCATTTATTAAACCGTTTGTTGCAAAGAGATATTATCCCCGACACACTTACCGACCAAACCAGTGCCCACGACCCGTTGATTGGTTATGTGCCGCACACACTAACCAACGAAGAAGCCAACAGCTTACGCCAGCAAAACCCGCAACACTACACCGAACTCAGTTACCAAAGTATGTACTTGCATGTACAATTAATGTTGCAGTTAATGGATAAAGGCGCTATCACTTTTGATTATGGAAATAATATTAGAGCAAGGGCACAGGAGTACGAAGATCGTCAGTCGTCAGTGGTGAAACGTGAAGATGAAGACGCTGTACCACTCACGTCTCACGCCTCACCATTCACGACAGGACGCTGCTTCGAGTTTTTGGGTTTTGTCCCCGCCTACATCCGCCCGCTTTTTTGCGAAGGCAAAGGCCCTTTCCGCTGGGCGGCATTAAGCGGCGATGCCAATGATATTGCAGTAACCGATGAAGTGATCCGTAATTTATTTCCGCACAATATTTCTTTATTACGCTGGTTAGATTTAGCAAAACAAAAAATTGCATTCCAGGGTTTACCGGCACGCATTTGCTGGTTAGGCCAAGGAGAAAGAGAGAAGGCGGGCCTTGCTTTTAACGAACTGGTACGTACCGGAAAAGTAAAAGCCCCCATTGTAATTGGCCGTGATCATTTAGATACCGGAAGTGTGGCCAGCCCTAACCGTGAGACCGAAGCCATGCTGGATGGCAGCGATGCCGTTGCCGACTGGCCCATACTAAATGCATTGGTCAACACTGCAGGCGGCGCCAGTTGGGTTTCTTTGCATCATGGCGGTGGCGTAGGAATGGGTTATTCTATTCACGCCGGAATGGTTATAGTTGCCGATGGTACCGCCGATGCCGCTTTGCGTTTAAGCCGTGTGTTACGTAACGACCCGGGCATGGGAGTGATTAGACATGCGGATGCAGGTTATGATGTGGCGAAGGATACGTTGAGGAATAATGATTTGGATTTTAGGGAGAGGTTGAAATAATTTTGGGACAGGCATTTGTTCTTTGCTGAACATCGTTGTGTCATTGTTAATCCCGAGTTAGATTTGTGCGCTGCCTCGGGACTCACTTGTACCGCATACCATTGGGGAGCTTTTATTTAAGCGGAGATTTAAAGCGAATATTTGTTGAACGCACTAACTATTTGATAGGATGCTAGATTAGATAACTCTTGTAAGTATTTATTATATTTACAGCCAGCAACAGGTAGCAAATTTTAAAACATGCTCAACGATGATACAAAAAACAAGATACAGGATATCATTTGCGGAACGCACATCCACTGGCAAACTAATACTTGCACAGCAACCCGAAATTTCCTTTGCAGCAGCTTTAGCCCAAGTACAACGGTTAAAAAAGATTTCGATAACAGAGCCCTCATCAAAGAAGAGCAGGCAGCAGCACTAATACATTACATTCAAGAAAATAATTTGTGGGTAGATAGGCCTCCTGAAGCTGAACGTCTGCTGACTGTAGGCGGAGAAGCTGAAGTGTACATGAATACAGATGAACGGCATGTAATTAAACTGAACGATGCTGTGTATTATTCCACATGGCTCGATTTTTTTAACAGCATCCTACTTCATAATGTTTTATTTGAAGAAACCAGTTATGAGTTAGTTGGTTTTGCAAAACGTGATAATAATTTACAGGCTGTATTAAAGCAGGCATTTGTAATTTCAGACAGCCCGGTACATTTGCCAGATGTCAAAGCTTTCTTAGAATATAATGGTTTTATTAATACCCGGCGCAACGATTACTATAATAAAAGCACCGGCCTTATTTTAGAAGACATACATGACGAAAATGTTATAATGAACAGCGGTATTATTTTTTTTATTGACACCGTTTTTTATGTTGATTTGCCGGGAGTGGAGAATGAAGCGAACGTTTCGTGAAGGCACGAAACGAGGCGGAGGGGTTACGAACCAAGGCAAAGAAAGATTACGCCGGGTATTGCGTAACGACCCGGGCATGGGTGTAATACGCCATGCCGACGCCGGTTATGATGTGGCAAAGGATACACTGCGTAATAATGATTTGGATTTTAAGGAGCGGTTGAAGTAATTTTTGGGGACAGGCTTTAGTAATACTGTGGGACATCGTTGTGTCACTCACTTGTACGGCATACCTTTATTGAGCTTTTATTGAAGCGGAGATTGTGAAGGAGTGGTTCGTGAAGAAACGAAACGAGGTGAAGGGAAAATAATTTGAAAATAAAACTGAGTTTAATAAAGTATACATATATTCATGTCTCAATATGTTTACAACTGATATAAATACCGTTTTTAATTCGAGAGATATTCTAAAAACTCTTGATAAAATTTCTGATAATGAGAAGAAAACAATCAGCTTGATACCATTTGGTAGTATTTCGGAAATTTTTGAAATTATAGCAAAACGAGTTAAATCAAACAAAACAATTGAAAAGATTAAGTCAAGAAAAGGAATTGCGTTATATAAACTTGAAAAATATGATAGAAGTTCGGGAGAACTAAAAGATAGCGGCTACTTTATAATCTATAAAATGCCCGGGTATGATTTTTTATACTTATTAATTACATTGGAAGAAAGTGATTTCTTTCACAGAGATGTAAGACCCTTTATTAAGTCTTTTTATAAAGATGTTATTTTATCGTTTACAAAGAGTAACGATTTAATTAGCTTAATCGAAAATTATCAATCAAGAAATGGATTAAGTGAGATTAAAATTACAAGGGCTTCTCAAAAAATTCGATATCATGATGAGAGTAGTATGTCAACAGTGACTTGGAATAATTCTAGTTTGGATGAGGCTTACCAATGGCTCAGAGAAAATAATGGTTTCTTTAAATCAATACAATTCAAAGCTTTTCAGTTTGATTTTGAAGTGTCAAATACATTTATTGATAGACGAGGTATTGTAAGGGTAGATAGAAATTTTAGTAAAGTTTTTGATGCTTTAATTATGCCCAATTTTAAAGTATTAGAAAATTATATTCGCTTATTTAAAAATAGGGGTAGGAGAGATAATGACTTATTAGATGTAAAACCTTTAGAAATTAACTTTCAAGATGAGGTATTCAAAGAAAAAGCAAATCATAAGAATTTTATTCAGATGCTTTCATTACTAAATGATACATCTATATCAGTATTACATGGTAATCCATATATACATCTTTCAATAATTGATTATATCGATGCAAGCAGCTACGATATATGGGTGTTAGACTCAAAACAATTGTTATTAGTACCGCAATTACGAAGTAGTATTATTAGTTTAAAAGTATCCCCTCTACCAACCCCATCTATGTTTTAAAAGTAAAGCAATGGATATTTGCTTTCATGGAAACAAAAGAAACAAGTTTGTCTCAAATTATG